>NZ_CAXSLG010000009.1:0-81680 GCF_964238185.1 Lachnoclostridium sp. Marseille-P6806 | reverse complement strand
CTTGCACAAAAGGAGGTGCAGGAGGGGACAGGGCGATAGGGCGAGAGCCCGCCACCGACATGGAGCGAAGCGGAATGGAGATGTGCACTGCGAGGGTGAGAAAGCCGAAGATTTCCTGCCCCCCCCTTGTGCTTGCACAAAAGGAGGTGCAGGAGGGGACAGGGCGATAGGGCGAGAGCCCGCCACCGACATGGAGCGAAGCGGAATGGAGGTGTGCACTGCGAGGGTGAGAAAGCCGAAATAAAACTACAAAAAAGGAGGAGCTAGTATGAGACTTGTATTTTGCGGAGCAGCCCATGAAGTAACCGGCAGCTGCCATTTTCTTGAAGTGGGACCGACAAAGCTGCTTGTAGACTGCGGTATGGAACAGGGTGTTAATCTGTATGAAAATCTGGAACCGCCGGTTCCCTATTCTGAGATTCAGCTGGTGCTTCTGACACATTCTCATATAGACCATGTGGGAATGCTTCCCTACATTTATGCAAGGGGATTTCGCGGACGGATTATTGCAACAGAGGCTACCTGTGATCTCTGTAATATTATGCTGAAGGACAGTGCTCACATTCAGGAAACAGAGGCTGAGTGGAAAAACAGAAAGGCCCGTCGGGCAGGACGCCCAGAGGTGCCTCCGCTTTATGAAATGAATGATGCTCTTGGCGTTTTAGAGCATTTTGAACCCTATAAATATGGGGAAATCGTAAAGCTGGATGATCAGATCTCGGTGCGATTTACGGATATTGGGCATCTTCTGGGGTCTGCCTCTATTGAGATCTGGATGAAAGAAGGCGATGTAGAGAAAAAAATTGTGTTCTCTGGAGATATCGGAAACAAAAATAAACCGCTGATTCGTGATCCTTCCTATACTGCGGAAGCAGACTATGCAGTAATGGAATCAACCTATGGCGATCGGCTTCATCAAAAGGGAAAGGATCATATTGGAGAGCTGGTTCGGATTGTCCAGGAAACCTTGGATCGGGGCGGCAATGTGGTAATTCCTGCATTTGCTGTGGGGCGTACTCAGGAGCTTCTGTATTATTTCCGTCATATAAAAAGTGAGAGGCTGATCCATGGACATGACCGGTTTGAGGTATATGTAGACAGCCCCCTGGCCGTAGAGGCAACACATGTATTTAAAGAAAATCAGCTGGAATGCTATGACGATGAGACAAGAGAGCTTGTAAGGCAGGGCATTAACCCCATTTCTTTTCCGGGTCTGAAGCTTTCTGTTACCAGCGACGAATCGGTAAATATTAACTTTGATCCTGCGCCGAAGGTTATTATTTCCGCATCGGGAATGTGCGATGCCGGACGTATCCGCCACCACTTAAAGCATAACCTCTGGAGAAAAGAATGTACGGTGGTGTTTGCTGGTTATCAGGCAGAGGGAACCATTGGACGCAGTCTGATTGATGGAAACAAGACGGTCCGTCTTTTTGGCGAGACGATAGATGTAGAGGCACATATCGAGGTTTTGCATGACATCAGCGGACACGCAGACAGAGACGGTCTGATTGAGTGGGCATGCGGTTTTCAGAAAAAACCGCAGCAGTATTTCATTGTCCATGGCAGCGATGATGTCTGCGACCGCTTTGCAGAGCTGGTTACACAAAAGACGGGGGCTCTGGCCAAGGC
The DNA here is from genome assembly GCF_964238185.1 of Lachnoclostridium sp. Marseille-P6806. NCBI lineage: Bacteria > Bacillati > Bacillota > Clostridia > Lachnospirales > Lachnospiraceae > Lachnoclostridium > Lachnoclostridium sp. Marseille-P6806. The sequence continues at coordinate 80,048 of NZ_CAXSLG010000009.1, read as the reverse complement.
GCCGTTTTCCGGAGCAGAGTATGATCTGGCAAAGGGTGTCTGGATAAAAGAAACCGCAGGAATTCCCATTGCTTCCAAGTCTGCGGCGTCTAAGAAGGCCAGCGGTGTCTTTGCTCGTCTTGTGGCAGCCGGTGAGCGCCTGATGGCGGTGATTCTTCACAATGAGGGAGGCGCAAATAAGGATTTGGCAAGATTTGCCGATCAGATTAATGCCCTGTGTGACAAATGGGATAGATAGGAGAGAAAAACGGATGTCAAAGGTACAGATTTATACAGATGGTTCTGCCCGGGGAAACCCGGACGGACCAGGAGGATATGGGGCAGTGCTCCAGTTTCTCGACAGCAAGGGGGAGCTGCATGAAAAGGTTATGTCAGCCGGATACCGGAAAACCACCAATAACAGGATGGAGCTGATGGCGGCTATTGTGGCCCTGGAGGCATTAAACCGTCCCTGCCAGGTGGAGCTTTATTCGGATTCAAAATATCTGACAGATGCCTTTAACCAGCATTGGATTGACAACTGGGTTGCAAAAAACTGGATGCGTGGAAAGAGTGGTCCTGTAAAAAACATTGACCTGTGGAAGCGGCTGCTAAATGCAAAAAAACCGCATCAGGTGCAGTTTATCTGGGTAAAAGGCCATGCCGGACATCCGCAGAATGAACGGTGCGATTTGCTTGCTACTTCAGCGGCAGACGGGATGGATCTTCTGGTAGATGAAGGGCTGGAAGGTTGAGGTCTGCAATCTTAAAGAAAATCTTACAAATGCTTACTTCTTTCGGTTTTGTATTTTCTTTCCATTCTGTTTATGTTATTATCAGAAAGACAAAAGAACAGACAGAGTGGGGCAGAAAATATGAGACCAAAAGGAATCTGGATAGCAATAGGATTGATTCTGGCAGTAGGCATCAGCTCAACCAGATTAGTCAGACAGTATACATCAGAGCCGCTGCGGACAAAAGCCGCGGAAACCGTCATGGAAAATGAGGTTCCAGAGATTGCTGCCTTTTCGGCAGGATTGGAGCAGGAGGAGCCATCGGAACGGACCGTGCGGATTCCGGAGGCCGCTATGGCGCAGCTTAAAGAGTCAGAACAAGAAGCGGAGACAGAAGCCGCCACAGAAACTGCATTAGAATACGGACAGGCACCTGTTGCGACGATGGCGGAGGCAGTACCGGAACAGGCAGCGCCTGAAACTAAGTCAGCTTTTGAGAAAGGCGCAGGTTTTGTTCAGGAAGATACGGCGACGCCGGCTCCGGCAGCAGAGATTCAGCAGCCAGTTCAGGCAGACCGATCGCCGGTGTTATCTGCCGGAAACAGCAAGAAGGAAGCCGAATCGTCCGGAAGCAGCAGAGCTCTTTCGCTACCTGCGGTTTCTGCAGAGGCTTCATCAGCAAAGCAGCCGGGGAGACAGGATGTTCTGGAACGGCTGGAGGAGCTGGATCGTCAGATAGAGAAAAAACGTTCCGCAAAGCAGGACGCTACAGCTAATTCTGCCAAGGCAGTGGCAGAGAGCGAAAGAAAGCTTTGGGAAAATGAACTGAACCAGCTTCTGAGCGGATTGCGCAGCCACATGTCATCGGACACCTGGGATGTATTTATGAAGGATCAGAATGAGTGGATCCGAAGCAGGGAGGCGATGGCGGTAGACGCCCTGTCCGGCAATTCCGGCAGTGCTATGCAGGAGCTGGAATATACCCGTTCCCTGACAGAAATCACACGGGACAGAGCCTATGAGCTGGCAGAAGAGTATTATGATGTGTTATCAGAGACGGAGTAAAATCCGTCTCTTTTCAATTTTGTATCTTGAACAATGCCTTTGCCTATGGTATGATACAAGGATGAAAGTGTGTGTTTATTTGAACGTAAGGAGGAAAATTCTATGTCAGCTATCGCAGCAAGCTTTATCGGATATACGGTTAAGGCAGTTATTTTCGCAGCAGTTGCCTACGCAGGAATTATCTGCGGTAAGAAGTTCAGAGACTCCCGCACGGAGAAAAAGAATTAAGCAACAGTTCAGCCAGGCGAAGCTAGGAAGATGCATGGCTGAGCTGCTGCAGAATGAATGGAGGACGCAGCTTATTACAGGAGGCTGCGCCGGAAAGAACAATAGTACGGAGGAACAAAAGACGTGAAGAAGTATGGTGTAAATGAATTGAGAAGGATGTTTCTTGAATTCTTTGAAAGCAAGGGACATCTGGCAATGAAGAGCTTTTCGCTGGTGCCGCACAATGACAACAGCCTGCTGCTCATTAATTCCGGTATGGCTCCGTTAAAGCCCTATTTTACCGGACAGGAGATCCCGCCTCGCAGACGTGTGACGACCTGTCAGAAGTGCATCCGCACCGGTGATATTGAAAATATCGGAAAGACAGCCCGCCACGGCACATTTTTTGAGATGCTGGGAAACTTCTCGTTTGGTGACTATTTCAAAACGGAAGCCATCCACTGGTCCTGGGAGTTTCTGACGGAGGTGGTAGGACTGGATCCGGAGCGTCTCTATCCGTCCGTATATCTGGATGACGATGAGGCATTCCGCATCTGGAATGAAGAGATTGGCATTCCGGCAGATCGGATTTTCCGCTTTGGCAAGGAGGATAATTTCTGGGAGCATGGCGCAGGTCCCTGCGGCCCCTGTTCTGAAATTTATTATGACCGGGGAGAAAAATATGGCTGTGGAAAGCCTGGCTGTACTGTAGGTTGTGAATGTGATCGTTATATTGAGGTATGGAACAACGTATTTACTCAGTTTGAGAATGACGGCCATGGCAATTATACCGAGCTGGTACAGAAGAATATTGATACAGGTATGGGTCTGGAGCGTCTGGCTGTTGTGGTTCAGGATGTGGACTCTCTGTTCACTGTAGATACCAACAAGGCTCTTTTGGATGCAGTCTGTGAACTGGCTCATACAGAATACCAGGCAGCTCATAAGACGGATGTTTCTCTGCGTATTATTGCCGATCATATTAAGTCCTGTACCTTTATGATTTCCGATGGAATTATGCCGTCTAATGAGGGACGTGGTTATGTACTGCGCCGTCTGCTGCGTCGGGCTGCCCGTCACGGAAGACTGCTGGGAATCGAAGGCCGGTTTATGGCAGAGCTGTCTAAGGCAGTAATTGAGCTGTCTAAGGACGGTTATCCAGAGCTGGAAGAAAAGAAGCCTATGATTTTAAAGGTTCTGGCAGAGGAAGAAGAGAAATTTAACAAGACCATTGATCAGGGACTGGCTATTCTTGGAGAGATGGAAGCAGAGATGGAGAAAAAGGGTGAGACCGTTCTCTCTGGTGATAATGCATTTAAGCTTTATGACACCTATGGCTTCCCGTTAGATCTGACCATTGAAATTCTGGAAGAAAAGAATATGACAGTAGATGAGGAAGGCTTCCAGGCTGCTATGAAGGAGCAGCGTGAGAAGGCTCGTGCAGCAAGAAAGACAACCAACTACATGGGTGCTGATGTTACAGTATATCAGTCTATTCCGGCTGAGATTACAACGGACTTTGTGGGATACGATCGCCTGGTTCATGATTCAGAGATTACCGTTCTGACAACAGAAAGCGAGATTGTAGAGGCGCTGACAGATGGACAGCACGGAACGATTCTGGTGAAGGAAACGCCGTTTTATGCCACTATGGGCGGACAGACTGGCGATACTGGTGTGATTACCGGCGCGGGCGGCAGTTTTGTAGTAGAGGATACGATTCATCTGCAGGGCGGAAAGGTTGGCCATGTAGGTTATATGGCCAGCGGTATGCTTACGGTCGGTGAAACTGTTACAATGAAGGTTAGCGAGTCTGCGCGCCGTTCCACAGAGAAGAATCACAGTGCAACTCATCTGCTTCAGAAAGCGCTGAGAATGGTTCTTGGAGAGCATGTAGAACAGGCTGGTTCTTTAGTAACACCGGACAGACTGCGTTTTGACTTCACCCATTTCTCTGCCATGACTGCAGAGGAACTGAAAAAGGTGGAGGAGCTGGTGAATCAGGAGATTCAGGCAGGCCTGGATGTTGTGACACAGGAGATGAGTCTGGATGAGGCGAAAAAGACGGGCGCTATGGCGCTGTTTGGTGAAAAATATGGCGAGAAGGTTCGTGTGGTTAAGATGGGCGACTTCTCTACAGAGCTTTGCGGCGGTACTCATGTGGGCAACACTGGTACAATTCATGCATTCAAGATTGTTTCTGAGGCCGGAATTGCAGCAGGAGTCCGCAGAATCGAGGCGCTGACCGGAGAAGGTCTGATGGCTTATTATCATAAGACAGAGGAAGAACTTCATGAAGCAGCTCATGCGGCAAAGACAACACCGGCTGATCTGAAGTCCAAAATTGAGGCTATGATGGCTGAGATTAAGGCTCTGCAGGCAGAAAATGATAAATTAAAGAGCAAGCTTGCAAAGGAATCCCTGGGAGATGTTATGGACCAGGTAAAGGAAATTCACGGTGTGAAGGTTCTGGCTGCCAAGGTCAGCGACGCAGATATGAACGGTCTGCGCAGCCTGGGCGACCAGTTAAAGGAAAAACTGGGCGAAGGCGTGATTGTTCTTGCTTCTGTACAGGGAGATAAGGTCAATCTGATGGCGACGGCTACAGATGCAGCACAGAAGCAGGGGGCCCATGCAGGCAATCTGATTAAGGCTATTGCTGCCTTAGTTGGCGGCGGCGGCGGCGGCCGTCCTGGCATGGCTCAGGCCGGCGGAAAGAATCCGGCAGGCGTAGACAGTGCACTGGAGAAGGCCTATGAGACTGCTGCCCAGCAGCTTCATGATTAAGAAATCAGCCTGATAAAATGATAAAACAGATGCCTTACCGGCAGTTTTTGAAAGGAAAACCTGAAAAAAAGCCTCCGGTAAGGCGTTTTCTGCATAATTTTGAAAAAAGGTGTTGACGAATGGGAATTTTATGCTATAATCATTTCAGTGCTAAAAAATACCCAAACAGTTGTATTATGCACAAGTACACAACTGGAGGGAGGTCAGGTGTGAGCTATGTCAAACGTTATCGTTAAAGAGAACGAGAGTCTGGACAGCGCGTTACGCAGATTCAAAAGAAACTGCGCAAAGGCTGGTATTCAGCAGGAGATTCGTAAGAGAGAGCATTACGAAAAGCCCAGCGTAAGACGGAAGAAAAAGTCCGAAGCTGCAAGAAAACGCAAATTTAATTAATTGTTTTCCGATCCCCAGTCATAAGACTGGGGATTTTTTCGTAGTATTATAAAGAGAAAGACGGCAGGGTGAACAGAGATTGCTGGAACAGATGAAAGTAGCTGCGGCAGAAGAATTGAAACTGCCGAAGGATGCCGTTTTGGGAGAAGTGCTCCTCTCTTTTGTTGGACGGTGCAGTGTGGTTATTGAGAATTATCGTGGGATCCTGCTTTATAATGACAATACCATCCGGCTGCAGGCCAGACAATGCAGGCTGTCTATTCATGGAAAACGACTGCATATTGATTATTACAATCATGAGGAGATGAAAATCACCGGGCAGATACAGTCAATGGAGTTTGAGTAATCACAGGGGAGGAACCTGTGACAATGGAAATAGGAGAGGGCAGATGAAGGAAAGGGTATTGCGGTATGCAGGCGGATATCTGAAAGTCCGGATGACCGGTCTGACCTCCGAACGGTTTTTAAATCTCTGTATGGCAAGAGGAATTACGCTGTGGGAGCTGAGCCGTTCAGATAGGGAGGCGCTCTGTTTTTTTATTTCGATTAAGGATTTCCGGCGCATTGGACCGCTGGTGAAAAAAGCTGGTGTGCATGTGAAAATTACGGGGAGGTTTGGACTTCCCTTTTTTTTATACCGAAACAGAAGGCGAAAGCTGTATGGGGCAGGAGTGGCGGCCTTTTTTCTGGTTCTATTCATTATGTCCCGGTTTATCTGGAATATCAGTCTGGAGGGAAACAGACGGTTTACCGATGATATGCTGCTTCATTATCTGGACAGTCAAAAGATTCATTATGGAATGGCAAAATCGGCAATAGACTGTGATATACTGGAGGAATCTATCCGCAGCGCCTATCCGGAAATAATTTGGGTATCAGCACGGGTATCTGGTACCAGGCTGCTGATTCGGATGAAAGAAAATGATGTAGTGGGAACTATTCCAAAAAAGGATGAAACACCGCGGAATCTGGTAGCAGACAAGGCAGGCACTGTTGTAAAAATGGTGGTTCGAAAGGGGAAGGCTCAGGTTCTGCCAGGGGAGGAGGTAGAGCCGGGACAGGTTCTGATCAGTGGTGAAATACCGATTCTGGGAGACGGAGGGGAACTGCTGAACACACATTTTGTGCGGGCGGATGGCGATATTTTTGTCAGAACAAGGGAAAGCTATACGGAATCTATTTCAAAGCAGATAACAGAGCGGGTGAGAACCGGAGAAGTGAGAAAAGGGCTTCGCCTTCGTCTGGGGGCTTTTGAGCTTCTTTGGATGCTTCCGAAAAAGGAGGATACCTGCTGGGAAATTACAGGAAAAACAAGGCAGCTGGTATTGTTCGGTGATTTTTATGTTCCTGTCTGGGCAGACTGGATCACAGCGCGGGAGTATGGAATTTATGAGAGAAATCGTACACAAGAGGAGGCGAAGGCTCTTGGTGAGCAGCTGCATCAGGCAAAGATACAAAAAATTATGGAAAAAGGGGTACCAATAATTGAAAATAATGTTAGAATAGAAGAGAAGAGTGGGTGCTGGCAGGTGCAGGGCAGTTTTGTACTGGAGGAGCCGGCAGCCACGGGACAGAATATTTCTCAGGAAAAATTGCTGAATATGGAACAGGAAGAGGAGTCAGAATTACTGGATGAGCGTAATAGAAACGATAATTGATATTCCCGCAGAGCATGAAAAAAATGTCTGCGGACAGTTTGATGCCTATGTGAAAAAAATAGAAAGAACCCTCCATGTGACGATTGTAGCCAGGGATGGAGCCTTAAAGCTGATAGGACCAGAGGCCATGATTAAGCGGGCCAAAAGCGTGTTTAACAACCTGGTAGAGCTGTCAAAACGGGGCAATGCCATTACAGAACAGAATGTGGACTATGCCCTGTCTCTGGCATTTACAGAGTCAGATGATGTGATTCTGGAGATTGATAAGGATATTATTTGCCGTACAGTTACCGGAAAACCGGTAAAGCCGAAAACCATGGGACAAAAGCAGTATGTGGATACCATCCGGAAAAAGATGATTGTCTTTGGTATTGGACCGGCCGGCACCGGAAAAACCTATCTGGCTATGGCTATGGCGATTTCTGCATTTAAAAACGGAGAGGTGAACCGGATTATTTTAACGCGTCCTGCCATTGAGGCGGGAGAAAAGCTGGGCTTTTTGCCAGGAGATCTGCAGAGTAAGATCGATCCCTATCTGCGTCCGCTTTACGATGCCCTGTACCAGATTATGGGAGCAGAAAGCTTCCTCCATAATTCTGAAAAAGGCCTGATTGAGGTGGCGCCCTTAGCTTACATGAGAGGACGGACGCTTGACAACGCCTATATCATTCTGGATGAGGCACAGAATACCACGCCGGCTCAGATGAAGATGTTTTTAACCCGTATCGGTTTTGGCTCCAAGGTGATTGTGACTGGTGACAAGACGCAGAAGGATCTGCCAGCCGGAGCTGTTTCCGGTCTGGATATGGCGATGAAGGTGCTGGGCAAGATTGATGATATTGGATTCTGCAGCCTGACCAGCAGTGATGTAGTCCGCCATCCTCTGGTTCAGAAAATTGTACAGGCTTATGATGACTATGAGCGCAGAACTGAGGCGGCAAAGCCTCTTCTTCAGGATCGGCTGCCCAAAAAGGTCAAGGACGGAAAAAATAAGACACATACCCGGGGAAAAGAGGAAAGGAAAAATGACCATTAGTATTGAGTACGAGACAGAAAAAAAATTAGAGCTGGATTATGAGCGGATTATCCGGGAGATTATTTTAGCTTCTCTGGATTATGAGGAATGCCCTTACGAGGCAGAGGTTAGTGTGATTCTTACAGATAATGAGGGAATCCGGGAGATTAACCGGGACTATCGGCAGATAGATGCACCGACCGATGTGCTTTCCTTCCCTATGGTGGATTTTGAAAAAGAATCAGATTTTTCTCATGTGGAGGACGCAGCAGAGGATTATTTTGATCCGGAAACCGGCGAGCTGGTGCTGGGAGATATTATCATTTCCGTGGAGAAGGTAATAGAACAGGCAGAAAAATACGGTCATTCCCAGGAACGGGAGCTGGCTTTTCTGGTAGCTCACAGTATGCTTCACTTGTGTGGTTATGATCATATGGAAGATGCTGAGCGGGAAATTATGGAACAGAAGCAGCGTGAAATTTTAACAGAAAAGGGATATTGCCGATGAGAAAAAGAACAGGGGTTTTGGGTTGGTTGCTGGTTGGTTTGCTGTGCATAATGGCTGCAGGCTGTTCCGGGCCGGTTCAGGCCCCTGTTTCTGAATCTCAGAGAATTATTCAGGAACAGACAGAAAACATGGAAGAGACGGAGCACCGCCCAGTAGTAATTGAGACAGAGCCTAAGCCAGAGACAGAAGCCCAGGAGCCAGTGAAGGGAAATGTAATTCAGCAGCGGACGGAAACAGACGGCATGATTCACAGCTATCTGACAGGAGAACTGGTTCCTGCAGAGCAGGGAAAACGCAGACCTTTGGCTGTTATGATGAGCAATGACCGGGCAGCTTTGCCCCAGTATGGTCTAAACAGGGCGGGGGTGATTTATGAGGTGCCGGTGGAAGCGGGGATGAACCGCTATATGGCTCTGATTGAAAATTTTGACGATTTGGAGCGGATTGGCTCGGTACGCAGCTGCCGGACCTACTATGTTTATTTTGCCAGAGAGTTTGACGGAATTTACGCCCATTTTGGACAGAGTACCTTTGCAAAGCCTTATCTGAAATATATTGACAATATTAACGGAATTGATGGAACGGGAGGAACTGCTTTTTACCGCTCCGGCGATCGAAAAAAACCTCACAATGCCTATACAAGCGCAGCAGGTATTCAGAAAGCGGTGCAAAAGCTGGGGTATTCCTGGGATTATTCCGAGGATTATCAGGGACATTTCCGTTTTACGGCGCCAGGAACTGCAGCAGTTCTGGAGGGAGCAGATGCCAGAGATGCCTGGAAGGTGACGCCAGGATATGAGCTGAATCAGCCATGGTTTGAATATCACGAGGATGACGGCCTGTACTACCGGTATCAGTACGGAGGTCCCCACATGGGAGATGGCGGTCCCATTGCGGTACGCAATATTATTATTCAATACTGCCCTTCCGGGTTTTATGCTTCTACGGAATATCTCAATATCAATGTCCATGACGATTCCTGGGGATACTTTATTACAGGAGGAAAGGCAGAGGATATTACTTGGAAAAAGGACGGAGAGTTTGGCATTACCCATTATTACGATGCATCTGGAAATGAAATTGTTCTGACGCCTGGAAAGACCTGGATTTGTGTGGTTCCCACAAGAAATATGAAGCCGGCTCTGATTGAAGGACGGGATGCTGGATAAAAAAGTAAAAATAAGCAGATACTGTACTTATGGAGGTTTACGATGAAAAAGTATATGATCTGTTTATTTTTATTTGCGGCAGTTTCTGCTTTTTGCCTGGGAGTTGGAATCGGAACAAGGCAGAGCTGCAAAAAAAATCTGCTGCAGGAGACATCACAGTCCGAGTCTTCCTCTTTTCAGGAGACAGAGATGGCGGATTATGAGGCGGCAAATGGGCAGCAGGTGGAACCTGTGGTGATTCGAGAGGAATATTATCTGGTAGCAGAGGATGGGTTTTTGCTGGTATTTTTAAAGGATCAGAAAACGATCTGTCTTTATACCCATGTACCTTTGATGGATTTTCCTCAGGAGGAACAGGAGCGGCTGCGAGAGGGGATCTGGTTTTCTTCTATGATGGATGTGTTCCACTATCTGGAGTCTTATACCAGCTAGGGAAAAATATACTTGAAAAGGGACGGCAAACTGGATACAATAGGAAAGAACAAAAATCATGGGTACGGAGGATATTATGAAGAGACAGGTGATAATTATTGGAGGCGGAGCTTCCGGACTGGCGGCAGCCATTGCAGCAGCCAGAGAAGGAGCGGGAGTGACGGTTCTGGAGCATATGGATCGGGTGGGAAAAAAGATACTTTCCACTGGAAACGGACGCTGCAATCTGACTAATCTGTCTCTCCGGCCGGAGCATTACCGCTGTAGCCAGCCACAGTTTCCCATGAAGGTGCTAGATCACTTTTCTGTGTGGGATACCCTGGCATTTTTTGATGAAATCGGAATTGTGACAAAAAGCAGAAACGGATATATTTATCCCAATTCCGATCAGGCCGCTTCTGTTTTGGACAGCCTGCGAATGGAGGCAGAACGTTTGGGTGTGAGGGTTGTGACAGAGTGTCATATCAGCAGGGCAGCCTGTGCTGGAAAAGGCCGCTTCCAGATTGAATCAGACCAGGGTGTGTTTCAGGGAGAACGGCTGATTCTGGCAGCAGGTTCTAAGGCGGCTCCTGTGACCGGATCTGACGGCAGTGGCTATCAGCTGGCACAGGCCTTTGGCCATAGGGTGATTACGCCTCTTCCGGCACTGGTACAGCTTCGCTGTCAGGGGAAGTTTTTGAAACAGCTGGCAGGTATTCGCTGTGATGCCTTGGTGAAGCTGGTTTCTGAGGGGCAGGTTCTGGCTGCGGATCAGGGAGAGCTTCAGTTGACGGATTACGGTGTGTCCGGTATCCCCACCTTTCAGGTAAGCCGTTTTGCTGCAGTGGCTCTTCATAAGAAAAAAGCAGTTTCGGTGATCCTTGATTTTCTTCCTTCAAAAAGTATGGAGGAAACAAAACAGTTTATTCGGAACCGGGCAAAGGCACTTGCCTACCGGAAATCTGAGGATTTTCTGACTGGTGTATTAAATAAAAAGCTGTCTCAGGTGCTGTTAAAGCTGTCTCAGATTGATGGGGCAGAGCTGGTAGGAAATCTGAAAAACCAGCAGCTGGAACGGCTGGTTCACCTGATTAAGGCTTTTGAGCTTCCAGTAACATCAACCAATTCCTTTGAGCAGGCGCAGGTTTGCTGCGGAGGAGTGGACACCCGGGATGTCCGGCCGGAAACTATGGAGTCAAAGCTGGTGAAGGGGCTTTATCTGGCTGGAGAGCTTTTGGATGTAGACGGAATCTGCGGCGGATATAATCTGCAGTGGGCCTGGTCTACGGGAATTACAGCAGGAAGATGTGCAGGGAGGACGGAAAAATGATACGAATTAATCAGTTAAAGCTTCCCGTGGAGCATAAGCCGGAGGAGCTTAAGAAAAAGGCGGCCAAGGCTCTTCGGATTTCTCCGGAACAGGTGGAGAAGCTGGAAATCCGCCGGCGTTCCCTGGACGGGAGAAAAAAGCCGGAGCTTTTTTACAGCTATACCGTTGATATAAAAACTGCCCGGGAAGAGCAGGTATTACATAGGGCAAAGAATTCTCAGGCTGCAATCTGCCAGGAAAAACCATACGTATTTCCAAAGCCCGGAGAGGAGATGCTTTTTTCTCCTCCGATTATTGTGGGAGCCGGTCCGGCCGGACTTTTTGCCGGTCTGATGCTGGCAAGAGCAGGATACTGCCCGGTGATTCTGGAGCGCGGAGAGGATGTGGATAGCCGCCGGAAACGGGTGGACGAGTTCTGGAAAACAGGGAAACTGGATGTCCGTTCCAATGTACAGTTTGGAGAAGGCGGAGCCGGAACCTTTTCTGATGGAAAGCTGAATACGCTTGTAAAGGATCCGCTGATGAGAAACCGGCTGGTGCTGGAGGTGTTCTGTGAATTTGGAGCCGATTCGTCGATTCTTTATGACAGTAAGCCTCATATTGGTACCGATGTGCTTTCCGGTATTGTGAAGGCCATGAGGCAGGAGATTGTCAGACTGGGCGGTCATGTGCGGTTTGGCTGTCAGGTAACAGAGCTTGTGACGGAAGGCGGGCAGATCAGAGGGGTAAGGGTGCGTCAGCAGGAAGGAAGGCCGGATGATAACATGGCTGGAAATGAAAATCAGGAGCGGGAGGAGTTCCTTTCTGCTCAGGCTGTGATTCTGGCAATTGGTCACAGCGCACGGGATACCTTTTCTATGCTGGAACAGAAAAAAATACCCATGGATGCCAAGTCCTTTGCCGTAGGACTGCGGATTCAGCACCCCCAGTCTCTGATCAATCTATCTCAGTACGGACGGATGGATGGGGGAAGCCTCGGCGCTGCCAGCTATAAGCTGACCAGGCAGACCAGTACTGGACGGGGAGTTTACTCTTTCTGTATGTGTCCGGGCGGTTATGTGGTAGATGCCTCCTCAGAACGAGAGCACCTGGCAGTAAATGGTATGAGCTATCATGCCAGGGACGGAAAAAATGCCAACAGTGCTTTGATTGTTACGGTGACGCCGGAAGATTTCCCGCAACCAGGTCCTCTGGGAGGAGTGGCCTTTCAGCGCAGTCTGGAAAGGCTGGCTTTCCAGGCAGCAGACGGACATATTCCTGTTCAGCTTTATGAAGATTACCGGGCGGGAAGGCAGTCCAGACAGCTGGGGGAGATTGAACCGCAGATGCGGGGCAGATGGGCCTTTGGCAATTTAAGAGAGGTTATGCCGGAAAACCTGAATCTGGCGCTGTTAGAAGCCATGGAGGGCTTTGGGCAGATGATTCGCGGCTTTGACCGTCCAGACGCCCTGTTTGCAGGAATTGAAAGCCGTACCTCTTCACCGGTTCGTATCTGGAGAAATGATGAGATGGAAAGCCAGGTTCGGGGCTTGTACCCCTGCGGCGAGGGAGCCGGATATGCCGGCGGAATTACGTCGGCAGCTATGGACGGCGTTAAGGTGGCAGAGGCAGTTGTGAGACGGTTTGGACTTCCCCGATAAGGGAAGTCTGGTTCTGGAAAATGACAGAAGAAAATCGGCTGTGAAAACAGCCGGGAAATGAGGAAGCGATTATGACAGAAGCGAGAAAGAGCCTGATGGAAAAAAACAGGATCGTTTTAAAAATAGGTTCTTCTTCTTTGACCCATCCGGCCACAGGGGAATTGAATCTATGGAAGATAGAGCGGCTGGTACGGATTATCTGTGATCTAAAAGGAGAGGGAAAAGAGGTAGTTCTTGTTTCCTCCGGCGCCATAGCTGCAGGCCGTCAGGCTCTGGGCGGTCAGAAACGTCCGGATACCATTTCGGAAAAACAGGCCTATGCGGCAGTGGGACAGGCGCGTTTGATGATGGTGTACCAGAAGCTGTTTTCGGAGTATAACTGTGTGGCAGCCCAGGTTCTTTTAACTAAGGACACTATGACAAATGACGTTTCCCGGTACAATGCCCAGAATACTTTTGATGAGCTTTTAAGTCTGGGCGCTGTTCCGATTGTCAACGAAAACGATACAGTTTCCACACATGAGATTCAGTTTGGCGATAATGACAGACTGTCTGCTATTGTGGCAGCTCTTATTGGAGCGGATCTCCTGATTCTGCTTTCGGACATTGACGGTTTGTACACAGATGATCCCCGGACTAATCCTCAGGCTCGTTTTATCAGTCTGGTAGAGGAGATTACACCAGAGCTGCTTTCTATGGGAAAGGATACCTCCGGAAGCGATGTGGGAACCGGGGGAATGTCTGCCAAGCTGGCAGCAGCGAGGATTGCAACAGACAGCGGCTCAGATATGATCATTGCCAATGGAGAGGATGTGGATATTATCCACGATTTGATGAAGGGGGAGGACAGGGGAACCCTGTTTATGGCTCATGCGAACCTGGATTTTGATTTGATGGATTATATTAATACGAAATACTAATTTAGAGCATGAGATGCGAGATACGAATACCAAATACAGAATAAAAAAGAGCAGATAAGGAGAATGACAAAATGGATCAGAATAAAATTGACCGCATTAACGCGCTTTATCATAAATCGAAGGCGGTTGGCCTGACTGAAGAGGAAAAAATGGAGCAGGCAGCTCTGCGGAAGGAATATATTGAAACCATTCGCAAAAATATGCGGGCTCATTTAAATAATATTTCCATTCAGGAAAAGGATGGAACGATTACGGATCTGGGGAAAAAATATGGTGGAATCAAAGATATCCAGTCATAAGAAGGAAATACGCCGCCAGATCCGGCAAAGGGAGCAGGAGTTATCTCCGGAAACAAAGCGGAAGTTAGATGAGCTTCTGGGAAAACGGCTGCTTACGGAGCTTCTAAGGCTGCAGGGAGATGGGAAGGATCCAATTTACTGTTATGTTTCCTGTGGAAAAGAGGCAGATACCAGATGGCTTTTAAAGAGTCTCTGGGAGAGAAAGCTTCGGACTGCTGTTCCAAGGGTTGCGGGAGAACAGATGGAATTTTTTGAAATAACCGGTTTTTCTGATTTGGAGCCGGGATATTTTGGAATTCTGGAACCGCGGGAGGGATGCAGAAGAGCGTGCTGCCCGGAGTCTGTGATCCTTGTGCCAGGAGCGGCTTTTTCCAGGAATGGAAAGAGACTGGGAAGAGGCGGAGGCTTTTATGATCGTTTTCTGGAACGGGAGCCAAAGCATAAAAAAATTGCGGCAGCCTATGAATATCAAATGATGGAGACACTGCCGTCAGAGGTTCACGATGTGCCGGTGGACATGGTGGTGACAGAGAAAGAATGTTACATTTGCAGGACAGGGGAGGAATAAAAATGGCAATGGATTTGACAGAGCTGGGAAGACAGGCAAGGGAAGCAGCAGCTGTTTTAAACAGCCTTGGTTCCGAAGATAAGAACAGGGGGCTGAGAGAGGCAGCTCAGGCACTTCTGGACGGACAGAATATGATTCTTGCAGCAAATAAAGAGGATATGGATCGGGCCAGAGAAAATGGAATGAGTCAGGGACTGCTGGACAGACTGGCCTTAACTCCGGCGCGGATTCGTGGAATGGCTGAGGGAATGAGTCAGGTTACGGCCTTAGAGGATCCGGTGGGAGAGGTTTTTTCCATGAAGCCCCGGCCCAACGGACTGATGATTGGAAAAAAGAGAGTGCCTCTCGGAGTAGTCGGAATCATTTATGAGGCGCGCCCCAATGTAACGGCAGATGCCTTCTGTCTCTGTTTTAAGACGGGCAATGCCGTGATTTTAAAAGGGGGAAGTGATGCGCTTTCCTCGAACCAGGCGATTGTCTCCTGTCTGCAGAAGGGACTTGCTGCAGCAGGACTGCCTGTAAATGCCGTTCAGCTGATTGCAGATACGGACAGGGAAACAACAAGGGCCTTTATGCGCCTGAATCAATATGTGGATGTGCTGATTCCCCGGGGCGGAGCAGGTCTGATTCGGACCGTAGTAGAAAACAGTACTGTTCCGGTCATTGAAACAGGAACAGGAAACTGCCACATTTATGTGGATGAAACTGCGGATTTTAAAATGGCTCTGGATATTATTGAAAATGCGAAAACTCAGAGAATTGGCGTCTGCAATGCCTGTGAGTCTCTGGTGATTCATAAAGCAGCTGCAGAGGCATTTCTGCCGCTTTTAAAGAAACGTCTTCAGGATCAGCAGGAGGAAGGCCGGAAGGTAGAAATCCGCGCCGAAGAAGAGGCATGCCGTATGGTTCCAGAGTTTGTTTTGGCTTCGGAAGAAGATTGGGGATGTGAATATCTGGACTATATTCTTTCAGTAAAGCTTGTAGATTCTCTTGATGAAGCTATCCGACACATTAATCGTTATAATACAGGCCATTCCGAGGCGATTATTACGCAGGATTACAGCCATGCTCAGGAATTCCTGGATCGAATTGACGCGGCAGCAGTTTATGTCAATGCATCGACCCGTTTTACAGACGGCAATGAATTTGGCTTTGGGGCGGAAATCGGAATCAGCACTCAGAAGCTTCACGCCAGAGGTCCTATGGGGCTGGAGGCATTGACTACAACAAAATATATTATTTACGGCAACGGCCAGGTTCGCGGATAAGTGAAAATGACAGATAGAAGGTACACAGCAGCGTTTGCCGGTGTCAAAGAATGAGGGCGGAGGAAGAAAAAAATGCGGATGTACATAATCCGTCATGGAGAGACGGAATGGAATGCAGCAGGACGGCTGCAGGGACAAACGGACATTTCCCTGAACGAAAACGGAGTGCGTTTGGCCAGGATTACAGGGCAGGCGCTCAGCCATGTAAAATTTGATTTGATTATTACAAGTCCTCTGAAAAGAGCCAGACAGACGGCAGAGCTGGTAACAGAAGGGAAATCCATTCCCATTTTTGAGGATGCCCGGATTAGCGAAATCAGCTTTGGTTCCTGGGAGGGACTGGGAAGCCGGAAACATAATTTTCAGATTCCCTCAGAGCATTTTCAGGATTTTTATGAGGATCCCTTCCACTTTCAGAATGCTGAGGATGGAGAATGTATAGCAGATCTCTGCGTTCGTACAAGATCTTTTTTTCAGGGGCTGCTCAAGTCACGCAGCTATCAGGATAAGACCATTCTGATTGCCAGCCATGGCTGTGCCTGCAGAGGAATCCTTAACAATGTATACGAGGATAAGGAAAATTTCTGGCATGGAAAGGTTCCGCCCAACTGTGCAGTCAGTATTGTAGATGTTGAGGATGGAAAAGCGGTACTTACAGCGTCAGACCAGATTTATTATGATCCGGCGGAATGTGTGGATTTCAGAACAGGGAAGCCAGCAGGGGCAGATGCTTTGCAACCGGCCCATTTTGTGATATAATGGTTTGGATTTTTTCGCTTACAGAAACAGATTGCAAAGAGGATTTCAGATATGAACAAAGAAAACAAGATTCAGAGATTTGATAAGATGCAGCAGCAGGCTCCGGCAGAAGAGGGAGCCCGCCAGTATTATTTTATTGAACAGGCTCGAACTCTCTGGAAGGAGAGGTTTGATGCACTGGTAGACAGCGGGGAGGCGGCTGGACGGTATGGCAGCAGGCTTTTAGGTCAGCTTCAGGCAGAGGGAAAATATGGCACCTTCCATATTGCTACCTTTGGATGCCAGATGAATGCCCGGGATTCTGAAAAGCTTTCCGGTATTCTGGAGCAGGCAGGATTAAAGGAGATCGATTCAGAGCATGCAGATTTTGTCCTTTATAATACCTGTACCGTGCGGGATAATGCAAACCAGAAGGTTTACGGACGTCTGGGCTATCTGCATACCCTGAAGAAAAAACAGCCGGATATGATGATTGCCCTTTGCGGTTGCATGATGCAGGAGCCGTCTGTTATTGAAAAAATTAAGAAAAGCTATTCGTTTGTGGATTTGATTTTCGGAACTCACAATATTTTTAAGCTGGCAGAGCTGCTTTGCCGCAGAATGCTGGAAAACCGTAAAATGGTGGTAGATGTTTGGGAAGGGACGGATCAGATTGTGGAGGAGCTTCCTGTAGACAGAAAATACCCCTTTAAGTCAGGGGTGAACATTATGTTTGGCTGCAATAACTTCTGCAGCTATTGTATTGTTCCCTATGTGCGGGGAAGAGAGAGAAGCCGCAGGCCGGAGGATATTCTGGATGAAATCAGAAAACTGGTGGCAGACGGTGTTGTAGAGGTTATGCTTCTTGGACAGAATGTAAATTCCTATGGAAAGAATCTGGAAACTCCGATTACCTTTGCTCAGCTTCTGCGTGAAATAAACGAGATTGAGGGGCTGGAGAGAATTCGCTTTATGACTTCTCACCCCAAGGATCTTTCTGATGAGCTGATTGAGGCCATGAGAGACTGCAAAAAGGTATGCACCCATCTGCATCTGCCGCTGCAGTCAGGAAGCAGCCGCATTTTAAAGATTATGAACCGCCGCTATACTAAGGAACAGTATCTGGAGCTTGTGGACAAAATTCGCAGCGCTATGCCGGGGATTTCTCTGACCACAGATATTATTGTGGGCTTCCCGGGGGAGACGGAGGAGGATTTTGAGGAAACTCTGGACGTGGTTCGTCGGGTACGGTATGACAGTGCCTTTACTTTTATTTACTCCAAGAGAACGGGAACGCCTGCTGCAGCTATGGAACAGGTTCCGGAGGATGTGGTGAAAAATCGGTTTGACCGGCTTTTAAAGGAGGTTCAGCAGATTTCAGCAGAGGTTTGTGGCAGAGATGAAAAAACGGTGCAGAAGGTGCTTGTGGAAAGCCTGGATGACCATCAGGAGGGATATGTGACCGGCAGAATGAGCAACAATACTGTGGTTCATTTCCCTGGGGACGAGTCTCTGATTGGAAAAATTGTAGATGTTTACCTGGAGGAATCTAAGGGATTTTATTATATGGGAAAATTTAGAGAAGACGGACAGAAGAAGGAGTAACAGAACGTGGCTGGATTATCACCAATGATGGCCCAATATATGGAGACCAAAAAACAATATCAGGACTGTATTCTGTTTTATCGGTTGGGGGATTTCTACGAGATGTTTTTTGATGACGCACTGACAGCGTCAAGAGAACTGGAAATCACGCTGACTGGAAAGGAATGCGGACTGGAGGAAAGGGCGCCCATGTGCGGCGTCCCTTATCACGCTGTGGACAGCTATCTGAGCCGCCTGGTGCAGAAGGGCTATAAGGTTGCAATTGCGGAGCAGATGGAGGATCCCAAACAGGCAAAGGGACTGGTGAAGCGGGAAGTAATCCGGGTGGTGACTCCCGGCACAATTACCAGCAGTCAGGCTCTGGATGAGACAAAGAACAACTACCTGATGGCGATTGTTTATCTGGGAGACAAAATGGGAGTGTCGGTGGCTGATATTACGACCGGAGATTTTCTGGTGACGGAGGTTGGATCGGAACGCTCTCTTTTTGATGAAATTAATAAATTTTCCCCAGCAGAAATCATATATAATGATGCCTTTGCCATGTCAGGAATCAGTCTGGATGAGATGAAGGACAGATATCATTTTGCTGTTTCTGCTGTGGATTCTCATTATTTTCAGGATGAAAGCTGCAGAAAGGTGCTGAAGGAGCATTTTAAGGTAAATGGTCTGGAGGGGCTGGGCCTTGGAGATTACGACAGTGGCGTGATTGCAGCAGGAGCAGTGCTTCAGTATTTGTATGAGACACAGAAGACGACGATGGATCACCTGACTTCCATTGTGCCGTATTCCACAGGCAACTATATGGTTCTTGATTCCTCCACCAGAAGGAATCTGGAGCTTTTGGAGACCATGCGGGAAAAGCAGAAGCGTGGAAGCCTTCTCTGGGTTCTGGATAAGACAAGAACCGCCATGGGCGCCAGACTGTTAAGAACCTGGATTGAGCAGCCCCTGATTCATAAAGAAGAGATTCTGGAGCGTCAGAAGGCCATTGAAGAGCTGAATATGAATTATATCAGCAGGGAGGAACTGCGGGAATATTTAAATCCGGTTTATGATTTGGAGCGTCTGATTGGGCGCATCAGCTACAAATCTGCAAATCCCAGGGATCTGTTGGCTTTCCGCAATTCCATTGCCATGGTTCCTTACATGAAGCAGCTGCTTCAGGAGTTTACCTGTGCCAATTTAAAAGCGCTGGAGGAGGAAATGGATCCTCTGGAGGATTTAAACGATCTGATCAGCCGTGCTATTGCAGAGGAACCTCCTGTAACTGTCCGGGAAGGAGGAATTATCCGGGACGGCTTTCATGAGGAGGCAGACCGTCTGCGCCATGCAAAGACAGAGGGAAAAACATGGCTGGCGGAGCTGGAAGCCAGAGAGCGGGATAAAACGGGAATTAAGAATCTGAAGGTCAAATACAATAAGGTATTTGGATATTATTTTGAGGTAACCAATTCCTTTAAGGACCTGGTCCCTGATTATTTTATTCGCAAGCAGACTCTGACCAACGCAGAGCGTTATACAACGGATGAGTTAAAGGAGCTTGAGGATGTAATTCTGGGCGCTGAGGATAAGCTGTTTTCTCTGGAGTATGAGCTGTTTTGTCAGGTTCGGGATGCAGTAGGAGCTCAGGTGGTACGGATCCAGAAAACGGCCCGGGCGATTGCGGAAACTGATGTATACGCCTCTTTGTCTACTGTGGCCACCAGGAATGATTATGTGAAGCCTTCTATCAATGAAAAGGGTGTAATTCAGATTAAGGCAGGACGACATCCTGTGGTAGAAAAAATGATGCGGGATGATCTGTTTGTATCTAATGATACTTATCTGGATAATGGCAAAAACAGGATTTCCATTATTACTGGTCCCAATATGGCCGGCAAATCTACCTATATGCGTCAGACAGCTTTGATTGTGCTGATGGCTCAGATTGGAAGCTTTGTACCTGCATCTCAGGCCAATATCGGCATCTGTGATCGGATTTTTACACGGGTAGGTGCGTCAGATGATCTGGCCAGCGGACAGAGTACGTTTATGGTGGAAATGACAGAGGTAGCCAATATTCTGAGAAACGCTACCAGAAACAGTCTGTTGATTCTTGATGAAATCGGACGGGGAACCAGTACCTTTGACGGTCTCAGTATTGCCTGGGCTGTGGTAGAACATATCAGCAACACCAGGCTTTTGGGAGCAAAAACACTGTTTGCCACTCATTATCACGAGCTGACAGAGCTGGAGGGGCTGATGAGCGGGGTAAACAACTACTGTATCGCAGTCAAGGAGCAGGGCGATGATATTGTATTTCTGCGTAAAATCGTCAAGGGCGGAGCAGATAAAAGCTATGGAATTCAGGTGGCAAAGCTGGCTGGTGTCCCGGATACGGTAATTAATCGTGCGAAGGAGCTGGTGGAGCAGCTGGTAGATACGGATCTGACAGCTAGAACCAGAGAGATTGCCGGTGCAAATGCCTCTGCTTCTTCCCATAAACCAGTTCCGAAACCAGACGATGTGGAAATGAGTCAGCTGACGTTATTTGATACTGTCCGAGAGGATGATATTATCCAGGAAATCAAAGATATGGAGTTGGGAAATATGACGCCCATTGATGCGCTGAATACCCTCTACCGTCTTCAGACAAAGCTGAAAAACAGGTGGAGCGGACAGGAAGGATAGGAGAATAAACCATGCCCAATATTCATGTGCTGGATCAGAGCACGATTAATAAAATCGCAGCCGGTGAGGTCATTGAGCGTCCTGCTTCTGTGGTAAAGGAGCTTCTGGAAAATGCAGTGGATGCGAAAGCGACAGCTGTAACTGTGGAGATCCGGGATGGAGGAATTTCCTTTATTCGGGTAACGGATAATGGATGCGGAATTCCCAGGGAAGAACTTCCTCTGGCCTTTCTGCGTCATTCCACCAGTAAGATACAGTCCGTAGAGGATTTGTTTACGATCTCTTCTCTGGGCTTTCGGGGAGAGGCCTTATCCAGTATTGGAGCGGTTTCCCAGGTCGAGGTTATTACGAAGACGGCAGGCTCACTTACAGGAACCCGGTATCAGATTGAGGGCGGTCTGGAAACGGGGTGTGAGGAAATCGGTTCTCCGGATGGAACGACGTTTATTGTGAGAAACCTGTTTTACAATACGCCAGTGCGGAAGAAATTTTTGAAAACTGCTGCAACGGAAGGGGCTCATGTGGCAGATCTGGTGGAAAAAATCGCCTTATCTCATCCGGAAATTTCGATCCGGTTTATTCAGAACAATCAGAACAAGCTGCACACCTCTGGAAATCACAATGTAAAAGATATTATTTATACGGTCTTTGGCAGAGAGATTGCAGCCAGCCTGCTGCCGGTGGACAAAGCAGGTGAAGCGGTGTCAGTGAAGGGATTTATTGGAAAGCCTGTGATTGCAAGAAATAACCGGAATTTTGAAAATTATTTTATTAACGGGCGTTATATCAAAAGCGGAATTATCTGCAGGGCGATTGAGGAAGCCTACAAGCCTTATATGATGCAGCACAAATATCCTTTTACTCTTCTTCATTTTACCATTGAACCTGAGTTTCTGGATGTGAATGTACATCCGACAAAAATGGAGCTGCGGTTTCGAGACAGTGAGCTGATGTTTCGCATGGTTCGAGATGCGCTGTCTCAGGCTCTGGATCACAGAGAACTGATTCCGCAGGTGGAGCTGGAGGAAAAAAGCAGTTTCGGAGCCTTGAGGGAAGGAAAAAGAACACTGAGCGGAAAGCCGGAGCTTTCTATGGGGCGGGCATCGCAGCGTCATGAGGAGGCGGCATCTCCGGGAAGAGATGCAGGATTTCAGCCCCGGTCGAAGGACTCCGTGTGGTCAGGAGAGAGCAGCCGGGCAGCAGGAGCCAGACAGATTCAGCCGGAGTTTGGACTGCTGAAATCAAAAGAGACGAAAGTGTCAGAGCTTAGACCGCTGAAACAGGAAGGAACGCGGGAACTGGAATTTGGACCGCTGAAGCAGGAAGAAGCGAGAAAGCCGGGGCTTAGACCTCTGAGACAAACAGAGACGAAAGAACCGGAGCTTAAAAACCCGGAGGAGTCCGTCTGCGTGGTAAAGGACGAGAGAGCTGCCTACGGCAGCACAAATTCTTCTTCGTCTGATGAGAAGCACAGGGAGGTTAACGAAGAGCTGACTGCCCTGCTTTTAGGCAGCAGGGAAACAGCTTCCCCCATAGACGTACAGACAGAAGAAAAGTGCGAGGAAGAAAAACAGGGACAGCAAATGGACCTCTTTGAGGAAAAGCTTCTCGATGAAAAGAGCCGGAGCCGACACAAGCTGATTGGACAGCTGTTTGACACCTACTGGCTGATAGAGTTTAATCAAAGCCTTTACATTATTGATCAGCATGCGGCTCATGAAAAGGTGTTGTATGAAAAAACCATGGCGACACTGAAAACAAGACAGTATACCTGTCAGATGGTAAATCCGCCGATTATTCTGACTCTTGGCAGCAGGGAGCAGGTAATGCTGCAGCAGAACCTTCGTTATTTTACGGATATCGGGTTTGAGATTGAACCCTTTGGAGGACGGGAATTTGCAGTTCGCGGAGTTCCGGACAATCTCTTTTCCATAGCAAAAAAGGATTTGCTGATGGAGATGATTGACGGCCTTTCTGAGGACGGAATGGCGGGAAATCCTGACATGATATATGAAAAAGTAGCTTCCATGTCCTGTAAGGCGGCGGTAAAAGGAAATCACCATATGAGTGCGGCAGAAGCAGACCGTCTGATTGACCAGCTTTTGGAGCTGGATAATCCTTATGCGTGCCCCCACGGGCGTCCGACCATTGTTTCTATGACAAAATATGAGTTGGAAAAGAAATTCAAGCGGATTGTCTGACAGAATCAGCGGATGAGCATGGAGGAAAATGGAAAGGAGTTCATGTGAAAAAGAAATTGATTGTGCTGACCGGGCCTACAGCGGTGGGAAAAACGGAGCTGTCAATCAGCCTGGCAAAGGCTGTGAACGGAGAGATTATCAGTGCAGATTCTATGCAGGTATACCGTCATATGGATATTGGCTCTGCCAAAATTATGCCTGAGGAAATGGACGGGATTCGCCATCATCTGATTGATGTTCTGGAGCCCTGGGAAGAATTTAATGTAACCAGGTTTCAGGCAATGGCAAGGGAGGCCATGGAGGGGATTTATGCCCGGGGCCATGTTCCCATTGTAACAGGGGGAACCGGATTCTATATTCAGGCGCTGGCCTATAGCATTGATTTTACAGAAAATGAGGATACCTCTCATATTCGGGAGGAGTTGGAGCAGGAAGCAAAAGAAAAAGGGCCGGAATATCTGCACGGGCTTCTCCGGCAAGTGGATCCGGATTCGGCAGAGGCGATTCATCCCAATAATGTAAAACGTGTGATTCGGGCGGTTGAGTTTTACCACTTAACAGGACAGCAGATTTCCAGCCACAACCGGAAGGAGCGGCAGAAAGAATCTCCTTATGATTTATACTATTACGTTTTAACCTGCGAGCGCGAAAGACTGTACCGCCGTATTGAACAGAGAGTGGATCAGATGCTGGAAGCAGGTCTGATAGAGGAAGTCCGCCGATTAAAGGAAATGGGATGTACCAGGACGATGGTGGCTATGCAGGGACTGGGCTATAAGGAAATTCTTGACTACCTGGACGGAAGATGCACCTTAGATGAGGCTGTTTATGTGCTGAAAAGGGACACCAGGCATTTTGCCAAGCGTCAGCTGACCTGGTTCCGCAGAGAGCGGGATGTAAGATGGATAAAGCTGGAGGATTATGAATTCGATAAAACCAGGATTCTGGAAGGGATTCTGAATAATATGGAAAAGACTTCGGAATAGGAAGAAGCGAAAAAGCATTAAGAAAATAACAGAAGAATGACAAATCAGGAGGAAGAAACTATGGAATTAGAGGCAATGTATGAAGGTCTTGGGATTACCCCGGCTGTGCAGAAATTCTGCACAGAGATAGAGGCACAGTTAAAGGAGCGGTTTGAGGCGATTGATGAAACTGCAGAGTATAACCAGATGAAGGTGTTAAAAGCCATGCAGGAGGCCAGAGTCAGTGATATTCACTTTGCAGCGACTACCGGATATGGCTATAATGATCTGGGCCGTGATGTTCTGGAGGAGGTGTATGCCAAGGCCTTTCATGGTGAAAGTGCACTGGTTCGCCCTCAGCTTATCAGTGGAACTCATGCTCTTCATGTGGCTCTTTCCGGAAATCTTCGTCCAGGCGATGAACTTCTTTCACCTGTTGGAAAGCCCTATGATACTCTGGAGGAGGTAATTGGAATCCGTGATTCTGTAGGCTCCTTAAAGGAATACGGAGTGGTGTACCGCCAGGTGGATTTATTAGAGGATGGCTCCTTTGATTTTGAAAATATCAGAAAAGCAATCAATGAGAAAACAAAGTTGGTAACGATCCAGCGTTCTAAGGGCTATGCCACCCGTCCTACTTTGTCTGTAGAAAAAATCGGCCAGCTGATTTCTTTTGTAAAGAGTGTGAAGCCGGATGTTATTTGTATGGTGGACAACTGCTACGGAGAATTTGTAGAACGGATAGAGCCCACTGACGTAGGTGCAGACATGATTGTAGGTTCTCTGATTAAGAATCCTGGCGGCGGTCTGGCTCCTATCGGAGGTTATATTGTGGGACGCAAAGACTGTATCGACCGGGCTTCCTATCGTTTAAGTGCACCGGGACTTGGAAAAGAGGTGGGAGCGAGCCTGGGATTGAATCAGTCCTTTTATCAGGGCCTGTTCTTATCACCGACTGTTGTGGCAGGCGCTTTAAAGGGAGCTATTTTTGCAGCTAATATTTATGAAAAGCTGGGCTTTGCTGTTGTACCGAACGGAAGTGAATCCCGCCATGATATTATCCAGGCTGTTACTTTTGGAACTCCGGAGGGAGTGATTGCTTTCTGTCAGGGAATTCAGGCAGCAGCGCCGGTAGACAGCTTTGTAACGCCAGAGCCGTGGGATATGCCGGGATACGATGCTCCGGTTATTATGGCAGCAGGCGCATTTGTTCAGGGCTCTTCTATTGAACTTTCTGCAGACGGCCCCATCAAACCGCCTTATGCGGTTTATTTCCAGGGAGGCCTGACCTGGTATCATGCCAAGCTGGGAATTATGAAATCTATGCAGAAAATGGTAGATGCGGGAATTATTAATACATTCTAAAGATTTCCATTTTTTGTATACAGAGCTTGTGTTTTGTGGTAAACTAAGACACGGATTCATTTCCTGTTTCGTACCGGAGAGTCACGTAAGGAGGAAATGATGAGACATATGAAAATGAAAGAACTGCCAAACAGTTCCAGACCCTATGAGCGGTGTATGAGGGAGGGCGCAGAACATCTGACAGACGCAGAGCTTCTGTCCATTATTCTCCGCACCGGCTCAAAGGGGGAGAATTCTCTGGAACTGGCAGAACGGATTCTGGCCTTAAACTGCCCGGGAGAGGGTATTTTAGGGCTTTTGCATCTTTCCCTGCCGCAGCTTATGTCTGTGAAGGGAATCGGAAAGGTGAAGGGAGTTCAGCTGATGTGTATTGGTGAGCTTTCCCGCAGAATCTGGAAAAAGAAGCATATGGAAAGAGTTATGCGATTTGAGGAACCGGAACAGGTTGCAGCATATTACCGGGAGGATCTGCGGCATATGGAGCAGGAGCAGTTTTTCCTGATGATGTTTAATACCCGGCAAATGCTGATTGGAGAGCGGATGATGTCCAAGGGCACTGTCAACGCTTCCTTAGCCGGTACCAGAGAGATCTATATTGAGGCACTGCGCTATCAGGCTGTGAGTCTGATTCTGGTGCACAATCACCCCAGCGGAGATCCGGAGCCCAGCAAAGAGGATATTCTATTAACAGAACGGGTTCGCAAGGCCGGAGAGCTTATGGGGATCCGTCTTTTGGATCATATTGTGATTGGAGACAGCGCGTATGTCAGTATGAAAGAACGAGGATTGTTATAAATGGAGTCAAAACGCAGTAAATACGTTTTAATTGGTCTGTGTGTATTCTGCATTATTTTGATAGTGGTCACGTCTTTTGTGGATGGTTTTTTGAATCCACTGAGAACCAGTATCGGATTTTTTCTGAACCCTATTCAGTCAGGTGTTAATAAAGCAGGAACGTCCCTGTACAACGGGATCAGCAATTTCAGCAGGCTGAAGAGTGCCATGGATGAAAAAGAGGTTCTTCAGGCTCAGATTGATCAGCTGATTGAGGAAAACAGCCGCCTTCAGTCTGAACAGTTTGAACTGGAGCGTCTGCGTCAGCTTTATGATTTGGATCAGGAATATATGCAGTATGAAAAAATCGGCGCCCGGGTCATTGCCAAGGATTCTGGAGACTGGTTCCAGGTATTCCGCATTGATAAGGGAGCTGCAGATGGAGTCCGGGTAGATGCCAATGTTATGGCCGGAGGCGGTCTGGTAGGCATTGTCACGGATGTAGGGGCTCACTATGCCACAGTACGTTCGATTATAGACGATGTAAGCCGCGTCAGCGCTATGGCTCAGCAGTCGGGCGATTCCTGTATTGTGGCCGGGGATCTGACTCTGTTTGGAGAAGGCCGTCTCAGGATTACCAATATTGCTACAGATGGAGATATTAAAAATGGAGACAGAATTGTTACGTCTAATATCAGCTCTAAGTTTCTGCCAGGAATTTTGATTGGATATGCGTCTGACATTACGACAGATTCCACCAGACTGACGAAATCCGGATATCTGGTTCCTGTAGCGCAGTTTGACAGTCTCCAGGAGGTTTTGGTGGTTACACAGCTGAAGGCGGAGATGACACAGGATGAGCTGATTAAGGCTCATATCAGCCAGCAGGAAGGAGAAGGCACAGCCCAGGACGGATCCGGTGAAAGTACGGCTGCAAACGGGGAAGTGGAGTCATCCACAGCAGAGATCCCGGAACGCGGGGAAGAAGAGTCAGAGAGCCGTCCGGCAGAAACCGCTGCTCCTCTAGAGACGGAGGCTGAAAGGCAGGAGCGAGAGATAGAGCCACCAGTAAACAGAGAGACTGCGCCAGCCCGCAGGGAAAACGGAGAAGGTATTCAGAACCAGCAGGAACAGACGACTCCTTCTCAGGGAGAGGTTCAGATTCAGGCATTTCCTGGGCAGCAGGGAGAACCGGCTTCTCCGGTTCCCCCTGGGACAGGCCCGTCAGGTCAGGGGGAATAAACATGAAACGGTTTTTAATCAACGTGCTGCTGCTGGTACTGGCATTTACCATTCAGAATTGTGTGATTCCGCTGATTCCTTTTTTGTCAGCATCACCGAACCTGCTGCTGATTCTGACCTTTTCCTTTGGTTTTATCTATGGAAAAGAGGCGGGGATGTATTATGGTCTTGTGGCAGGAATTCTGCTGGATTTGTTTTACAGCGGTCCGTTCGGATTTTTTACCCTGCTGTTTGTGAATGTCGGTTATTTTAACGGCATCTGCACCAAATACTATTACGAGGATTATATCAATCTGCCGCTTGTAATGAGCCTGGTAAACGAACTGATTTATAACGTATATATTTATGTGTTCCGGTTTCTGATTAGAAACCGTCTGGATATTTTTTATTATGTGCGGGAGATTGTGATTCCGGAGACTATTTTTACGGTAGTTACTACATTGCTGATTTACCGGTTCTTTCTGTTTACAAACAGAAGACTGGAAGAGATGGAAAACAGGAGAGACTGAAAAACGTGCTGAAGGATTTACTGGAAATATTACGGGAAACAGCAAAAAAGATATTGGGTTCACGAATTTTTGCGCTGGCGCTGATGTTCACCGGTATGTTTGCCATTCTGATTTTCAAGCTGTTTGACTTGCAGATTGTCAATGGAGAAAAGTATCTGGATGAGTATGTTCAGCTGACGGCCAAGACGGTGGATACACCGGGAACCCGCGGCAATATTTATGATCGCAATGGCAGGCTTCTTGCTTATAATGAGCTGGCCTATGTTGTCAGCATTCAGGACACAGGAGCTTATCCGGACAGCGCATCTATGAATAATATGCTGTTAAAGCTTGTGCATATTCTCAACCGTCACGGATATCGGGCAGAGGGACGTCTGGAAATTGCACTGAATGAAAATGGAGAGATGGTTTATACCTCCGGTTCCGGAGCGGCAGTGAAACGGTTTCTCCGGGATTATTATGGCAGGCGTTCTGTGGATGAGCTGAAGCCCGAGGAGGCTTCAGCCACCGCCCGGGAGGCTTTTGAAACCAGGTACAACCGGTACAAGCTGGGCGAGATGAAGGATGAAAACGGGAATCCTGTAATTTTGACAGATGACGAAGCTCTGCAGATTGTGGATATCCGGTATACCATGTCGCTGATTGCATATAAAAAATACGAAACCAGCGTGATTACGGGACAGATAGACGAGGAAACTGTGGCAGATATCATGGAGCATATGGATGAACTTCAGGGTGTTGGAATTGAGCAGACGACTATCCGCAAATACAATGACAGCGTTTATTTTGCCCCTATTATCGGATATACGGGAAAGGTGCAGGAGGAACAGCTTCAGGAGCTGCAGAAGGAAAATCCGGATTACGATATTAACGATGTTGTGGGAAGAACCGGTATTGAGTCGTCTATGGAGCTGGAGCTTCAGGGAGGAAAGGGACACACAGAGCTGATTGTCAATAACATGGGAAGTGTTATGGAGGTTGTTTCTGAGGTTCAGCCTACAACGGGAAATGATATTTATCTGACGATTGACCGGGATCTTCAGGTGGGAATCTATCATTTGATTGAACAGCAGCTGGCGGGAATTCTGGCAGATGGACTTGTAAATGAGGACGTAGATGCCATGGATGCAGTAGATGCTTCCAAAATCAAGATTCCAGTAAAGGATGCGTATTATCAGCTGATTAACAACAACGTACTTTCGTTGAGTAAAATGGCTCTGGAGGATGCCTCTGACATTGAAAAGGAAATTTACCGGATTTACCGGAATTCAGAAGCTGCGATCCTTGAGCAGCTTCGCTATGAGCTGATGAGCGAGCATGCAGCCGTAATGAAGGATCTTCCCCAGGATATGATGGCTTATATGGTTTATATCTACAACTATCTTTCATCCAGCGAGGTAGGAATTATTAACGAAAAAAATATTGATACGGCAAGTGATACCTACAATGCTTGGAAAAAGGATGAAATCAGCCTGCGGGATTATCTTTACAGAGGAATTGCAGACGGATGGATTGATACTACCAAGCTGGAGGTAGAAAGCAAGTATTCCAGCGCGGATGATATTTATGGTGTGCTGGTGGAATATGTTCTGAGCCATCTGGAGGGAGATATCAGCTTTACCAAGCTGATTTACCGCTATCTGATTAATAATGGTGTGATTACAGGGAAACAGCTGTGTCTGGCTCTGTATGCCCAGGGGGTTCTTCCGTATGATGAGAATCAGGTACATCTTCTGACGGTTAACGGAAATGATTATGCGTTTAGCTTTATCCGGGATAAAATTAAAAATATTGAACTGACACCGGCTCAGCTGGCTCTGGATCCCTGTACGGCAGGCGTGGTAATTACAGATGTGAATACAGGCGAGGTTCGGGCGCTGGTTACCTACCCCAGCTACGACAACAATAAAATGTCAGGCACTGTAGACGCGGCCTATTACAGCCAGCTGACCAATGATTTATCTCTTCCACTCTATAACAATGCCACACAGGCAAAGAAGGCGCCGGGCTCTACCTTTAAACCAATAACAGCCATTGCCGGTCTGGAGGAGGGCGTGATTGGCCTGGAGGAAACCATTGAGTGTACCGGCGAATACACAGAGGTAAGTCCTGCGATCAAATGCTGGATTTATCCTGGGCGCCATGGCCCTCTGAACGTAGTGGGAGGAATTGCCAATTCCTGTAACTATTTCGTAGCAGAGGTGGCTCACCGGCTTTCTACAAATAAGGATACTTTGATTTATTCTACGGATATGGGAATCGGCAAGCTTCGGGAATATGCTTCCATGTTTGGTCTGAACCGGCCGTCCGGCATTGAAATTCCGGAAAGTATGCCGGAAATGACCACAGAGGATCCGGAGCGTTCTGCCATGGGACAGGGAACCAATTCCTATTCCAATGTTCAACTTTCCCGTTATGTGGCAGCGATTGCCAATCGGGGAACGGTATTTGATTTGAGCCTTCTGGATAAGATGACAGATTCTGAAGGCAATTTGATTCAGGATTACACACCGGAGGTGACCGGTCATGTTGAGATAGCAGATTCTACCTGGGATGCAGTCCAGCAGGGAATGCGGGGCGTAGTAGCAGACGGTTCTGCTAAAAAGATTTTCCAGAACCTGGAGGTGGATATTGCAGGTAAAACAGGTACGGCTCAGGAGATCCGAACCAGAGGAAACCATGCATTCTTTATCTCATATGGACCTTATACCAACCCGGAAATTTGTGTAACGGTAAATATCCCTTATGGATATTCTTCGTCCAATGCGGCCATGGTCGCAAAGAACGTATACCGCTTCTACTACGGATATACCGATTTGGATTACATTTTAAACACCGGCGCGCTGGATGTTTCCAATGTAACCATCGGAGACTGATATTTTCAATGGAAAGCGGGGAAAAAAGTTGAAAAACAAAATTGTGATCAAAAGCAGCAAGTCAGGCATGACAGTTATCCTTGATCCCGACTGTGGATTTGAGGAGCTGATTGCCGAGCTGGCAGCCAAATTTCGGGAAAATGCCAGATTCTGGGGAAATATCCAGATGGCGCTGATGCTGGAGGGAAGAGAGCTTACTTCCAAAGAAGAATTTCAGATTGTAAACACGATTACAGAGAATTCCGGTGTGGAGATTTTGTGTCTGATTGATCATGATGCAAACCGGATTGAGCGGTGCGAAAAAGCCCTGAACCAGAAGCTGATGGAGCTGTCTGCCCGGACAGGTCAGTTTTATCGTGGAAATCTTCATCGGGGAGAAGCACTGGAATCAGAAGCCAGCATTGTGGTGATAGGAGATGTTCAGCATGGTGCCAGAGTAACGGCAAAAGGAAACATTATTATTCTGGGAGAACTGCGTGGGACAGTTCACGCTGGGGTTTCCGGAAACCGGGAAGCGGTTGTGGCTGCCATGGAAATGGCGCCTCTTCAGATCAAAATTGCTGATCTTAGTATGCATTATGGCGATAAGGGCAGAAAACTGGGGCGCGGTCCGATGATAGCAAGTGTTGAAAATTGTAATATTTGTACGAAAGCCATAAAAAAATCTTATTTTAGTATATTAAATTTGAATTAATACTGGAAATATTTGTGATTTTCATGTAAAATGGATAGGTAGAAAATTTTCAGGAGGATAGCTATGAGCGAAGTCATGGTAATTACTTCTGGAAAAGGCGGGGTCGGCAAGACTACCACCACTGCCAACATCGGAACAGGTCTGGCATTGCTGGGCTACAGCGTTGTGCTGATTGATACAGATATCGGCCTGCGTAATCTAGATGTGGTAATGGGACTGGAAAACCGGATTATTTACAATCTGGTGGATGTGGTAGAAGGCAATTGCCGTATGAAGCAGGCCCTGATAAGAGACAAAAGATGTCAAAACCTTTATCTGCTGCCGTCAGCCCAGACCAGGGACAAGTCCTCTGTGAATCCGGGACAGATGCGTAAGCTTGTGGAGGATTTGAGAGAAGAGTTTGACTATATTCTTCTGGATTGCCCAGCCGGAATTGAGCAGGGCTTCCAGAACGCCATAGCCGGTGCAGACCGAGCTTTGGTGGTGACAACACCTGAGGTATCAGCCATTCGTGACGCAGATCGCATCATCGGCCTTCTGGAGGCTTCCCAGATGCAGGAGATTGACCTAATTGTGAATCGTGTACGGATGGACATGGTGCGGAGAGGAGATATGATGTCCGTAGCAGACGTAGCCGATATCCTGGCAGTGAATGTCATAGGAGCGGTACCGGATGACGAGGACGTTGTGATCTCTGCAAATCAGGGGGAACCTTTGGTAGACACAGATACTGTGGCCGGGCAGGCATATTTAAACATCTGCAAACGAATCACAGGAGAATCTGTTCCATTTCTTGATTTGGATCCTCATCGGGGAATTCTGGTTCGCATTTCCGGCTTTTTGAAAAGAGCATAGGAGGGCGTGCCATGATGAGACAGATGATGTTGTTTCACAAAAGCAATTCCGGAGCGATTGCGCGCAGCCGTCTGAAGCTTCTTCTGGTGGCGGATAAAGCGTATTTAAGTCCGGGGTTGTTAAGCCGGATCCGAGACGATCTGGTTGTGGTTCTGTCCCGCTATGCTGAGGTGGATTCTGGACAGATGGATCTGCGCCTGACCAGAATGGAAGCTGCGGGAACCAGAGAAGGACTGCCTGTTCTGTCTGCTACCTTCCCTATCCGTCAATTTACAGCTAAGAGGAATGAAGAATGTTTTTAAATTATAACTTCAGGAATTACAACTACCGTTTATTCCTTTATGTGTTACTGCTGAATATTCTGGGGGTCCTTTTGATTAGAAGTGCGACAAATCAGGATATGGCTGTAGTTGGGAAACAGATTATGGGAATTGCTGTGGGGCTGGTGCTTGTAATAGGACTGTCCCTGTTAGATTACCACAAAGTTCTGTCCCTTGCTCCATTTATATATGGGATTTGTATTGCAGGACTGATTGCAGTACTTGTAGCCGGAGTCAGCCGCGGAGGTGCAACCAGATGGCTTGTGCTTCCGGGAATTGGACAGATACAGCCTTCAGAATTTGCAAAAATTGGCCTGATCGTATTCTTCTCCTGGTTTTTTTCAAAAAATCAGGAGAAGATCAACCGGCCGACTGTGCTGGCTCTTGGCGCAGCTTTGTATCTGATGGTGTTTCTTCTGATTTATGAACAGCCGGATCTTTCAACGGATTTGGTAACTATGTTTGTTTTTCTATGTATACTGTTTGCAGCCGGTATCAGTTACCGCTGGATTTTAGGCGGGGTGGCCGTGGTAATTCCCTGCGGCGTTTTGTTTGTTTATCTGCTGCAGTATCATATGGTTCCTTTTCTCCATGAATATCAGGTGAAACGGATTTTGGCATTTGTGAATCCCAGTCAATATGCAGAAGCAAATTTACAGCAGAAAAATTCCATTATGGCTATTGGATCAGGTATGCTTCATGGAAAAGGACTGAATAATAATACGCTGGCTTCCGTTAAAAACGGAAATTTTCTTTCAGAGGAACAGACTGATTTTATATTTGCGGTTGTTGGTGAGGAGCTTGGTTTTATCGGCTGCGCTCTGGTGATTCTTCTGATTGCCCTGATTGTTTTTGAATGTCTGATCATGGCAGCCAGAGCAAAGGATATGGCTGGAAAGCTTCTCTGTGTAGGGCTGGCAGGACAGCTGGCCTTTCAGAGCTTTTCCAATATTGCAGTAGCAACCGGGATTTTTCCCAATACAGGACTTCCTCTTCCTTTTATCAGCTATGGAGTCAGTTCCCTGATAGGAAGTTATTTTGGTATTGGTATAGCATTAAATGTTGGACTTCAACGAAGAAACAGTAACTACTAAAGGAGGTTATTTATCATATGAATATCGGTTTGATTGCACATGATTCCAAGAAAAAGCTGATGCAGAATTTCTGCATTGCATACAGAGGCATACTTTCTAAGCATGAACTTTATGCGACAGGAACAACAGGCCGTTTGGTAGAGGAGGTTACCAACCTGAATGTCCATAAGTACCTGGCAGGTCATTTGGGCGGTCAGCAGCAGCTGGCATCCCAGATCGAGCATAATGAGATGGATATGGTGATTTTTCTTCGGGATCCGCTGACGCCAAAGTCTCATGAGCCTAATGTAAATGATGTAGTGCATTTGTGTGATACCTACAATATTCCCCTTGCCACCAATCTGGCTACAGCAGAGCTGCTGATTCGCGCTCTTGGCCGCGGTGATTTGGAGTGGCGTGAGATGTATCGATAGGAGAATATGCTTTGAAACAGATGCGCAGATATTATCCGGCCCTGGCCGCGGTGGCTTTTCTGCTGTCTGGCTGTGGACAGAAGGATGCAGTTTATGACTATGGACCGGAAAAAATGACAGCAATGATTGAACAGATACCGGATGAACGGCTGCAGGCGCCTTCTTTTGCATCAGCTCTTTGTGTGATTATGGGAGATGAACCGGAGCCGGACAGTACCGTGACTGCTAAGGCTGCAGGCGTTTTTTCTCTGAAAGACGGAGAGGTTTTGATTCAGAAAAATCCATATGAGAGAATGAATCCTGCAAGTATTACCAAAATTATGACAGCTTTGATTGCTGTTCGGGACGGTGATTTGGAGGAATCGGTTACTGTGGGACAGGAAACAGTGATTACAGAGCCGGGAGCATCTCTTTGCCACATTGCGCCTGGAGATACTTTGACGATGGAGCAGCTGCTTTACGGTCTGATGCTTCCCTCTGGAAATGACGCTGGTGCGGCCATTGCCGTTCATATGGCAGGGAGTATTGAGGCATTTGCGGAGGAAATGAATAAAACCGCACATCAGCTGGGGGCAGTGGACACCCATTTCACAAATCCTCATGGCCTTACTGATGAAAATCATTATACAACTGCCTATGATCTCTATCTGATTTTTCAGGAAGCTATGAAGTATCCTGAATTTCAGAAAATTGTTGGAACAGTTAGCTATACTGCCACGTATACAGATGGAAGCGGTGCTGTGAAAATGCAGAAGTGGGAAAACAGTAACCGATATTTAAGCGGAAATGTGGCAGCGCCGGATGGGGTTACGGTTTTGGGAGGAAAAACAGGAACCACACAGGCGGCTGGCTCCTGTCTGATTCTCGGGTGTCAGGATGACAGCGAGAGCCAATATGTGGCGGTGATCTTAAAAGCAGAGAACCGAGGCACTCTGTACGAAAACATGACAAATATAATTCAGAAAATTGTCAATTAGACATTGCACATTTTAGAGATTTGTACTATAATTAGTTTAATATCAAAAGACTTTTTATACAAATTAAATAACTCAAGGAGGAGATTCATATGGTTCAGATTATCGCAGGCAGAAAAGGAAAGGGCAAAACAAAACATCTGTTGGATATGGCTAATGACAGTATTAAGAAAGCGATTGGTTCCATTGTTTATCTGGATAAGAGTTCCAAGCACATGTATGAGCTGAATAACCGGATTCGTCTGATCAATGTGAACGAGTTTCCGATTACTACCAGCCAGGGATTCGTAGGCTTTATCAGTGGTATTATTTCACAGGATCATGATATTGAAACCATGTTCCTGGACAGTTTCCTGAAGCTTGCCTGCTTAGAGGGAGAGGATATCAGCGAGACGATTGCTACTCTGGAAAATCTCAGTGCGAAATATGATGTGAACTTTGTTTTAAGCGTTTCCATGGACGGTGGCGAGATGCCGGAACAGGTTCAGAAAGACATCGTTATTTCCCTGTAATACATAGAACACGGGATTACATAAGAAAGTACGACAGCCGACAGGAAAACTGCCGGCTGTTTTTCTTTGATGCTTGCACTTTTTGGGCACAGCTTTTATAATAGACAGGTACAGCTTTACTGTTCGGGAGGAAAGACAGCTTGGCAAAGAAAAAGAACAAGAAAATTATACGCTACCGCCATCCAAGAAATATTAATGTAGGGATGATTATTTTTGCCATTATTTTTGTTTATATGGCCTTCAGCGTTTATACTTATATGAAAAAAGATAAAATACAGTTTTATGAGGTGGCAGAGGGAAGCATTGTCAACGACTACCAGCACACAGGAATGATCTTGCGGGAGGAGCGGGTAGAAACAGCAGATCGCTCAGGATATATTAATTATTATGTCCGTGAGGGAAAACGCGCGGCCATCGGAACTCGAGTTTATTCTATTGACGAGACAGGAAGCATGGCGGATTTTCTGGAGGAAAATCCAGAGGCAAATGTGACTCTGACAGAGGCAAATCTGGCAGATATCAAGCGTCAGCTTTCTTCGTTTGCTCTTTCTTATTCCGGAAGAGATTTTAGTGAAATGTATGATCTTCAGTACTCCCTGGAGGCTGCAGTTCTGGAATATGTAAATTTCAATTCCCTTGGAAATCTGGATGCGCTGCTTCAGCAGACGGGTATTTCTCTACAACAGGTTACGGCTCCTGTTTCCGGAGTGATTTCCTATGCTATTGACGGATATGAGCAGCTGGAAGCCTCTCAGGTGACAGCGGAAATATTTGACCGTTCCGGTTATTCCAAGGCAATTACAAAAGCAGGACGTCTGATTGAACAGTCTGCTCCAGTATATAAACTGGTAACCTCTGATGACTGGAGCATTGTCTTTCCGCTTTCAGAATCAGATGTGCAGGAGTATACAGGAAGGACACAGCTTCATGTGACTTTTTCCTCTAATGATTTGGAAACAGACGGCAGCTTTTCTATTATTACAGGAGCAGACGGAGCCTCATACGGTAAACTGGACTTTAGTCAGTATATGGTACAGTTTATCAGTGACAGGTATGTGAATTTTGAGGTTTCTGTGGACAGTACAGAGGGGCTGAAGATTCCTGTGACAGCTGTGACTACGAAAAATTTCTACCTGGTTCCTCTGGAATATATGGTTCAGGGCGGAGATATCTCAGCGCCGGGCTTTCTAAAAGAAATTTATACAGAAAACGGATCGGAAACAGAGTTTACTCCTGCGACAATCTATTATTCTACAGAAGATTATTTTTACATTGATATGGGCGAAAATGCGCCTTTAAAGGCTGGAGATTATGTGGTAAAGCCAGATTCACAGGATCGATATCAGATTGGCTCCAGTGCATCGCTTCAGGGTGTATACAATATCAATAAAGGATATGCTGTGTTTAAGCAGATTGAGATTTTAAATTCAAATGATGAATATTATACTATAAAGAAAGGGACCAGTTATGGACTGTCTGTTTATGATCATATTGTATTAAATGCAGACACTGTCTATGAGGGAGAGCTGATTTATCAATAGGTGAAGCAGATGAAGAATGATAGAATCAACAGCAGTATACAGGAACATATAAAAGAAGTAGAGAGGAAAATTGAGGAGGCCTGTGCCAGAGGCAATCGAAATAGGGAGGATATTACCCTGATTGCAGTCAGTAAAACAAAGCCATTGGAGGATCTTATTGAGGCATATGAAGCCGGATGTCGTGATTTTGGAGAAAATAAGGCACAGGAAATTCTGGAAAAGGCTCCGAAAATGCCGCCGGATGCCAGATTTCATATGATTGGACATTTACAGCGAAATAAAGTAAAGCAGGTTCTTCCGCATGTAGTGATGATTCATTCTGTGGACTCTGTACGTCTTGCAGAGCAGATTCAGCAGGAGGCCAAAAAGCTGGGCAAAACGATAAATGTGCTTTTAGAGGTCAATGTGGCAAAAGAAGAAAGTAAATTTGGTTTTTATCCGGAGCAGGTAATGGATGCTGTAGAGACCATCAGTAAATTTTCTCATGTGCGGATACAGGGATTGATGACGATTGCGCCATTTGTAGAGGAGCCGGAAGAGAATAGAGAAGTTTTTCAAAAATTATATCAATTATCTGTTGACATCAAAAAGAAAAACATTGATAATGTTAATATGTGTGTGCTTTCCATGGGAATGACTGGAGATTATCAGGTTGCCATTGAAGAGGGCGCATCCATGATTAGAGTGGGCACCGGTATTTTTGGTGCAAGATAAGGATTGGAGAGAGAATAAGTTATGAGTCTTTTAAGTAAGCTGATGGATACCATGCGGTTAAACTCCGATGAGGATGAAGAATATTTTGGACCTGAAGATGAATATGAGGCAGACAGGCCTGCCAAGCGCAGCCCTTTTTCTTCCAGAGATGACGGAGAAGGATATGACGAAGGGGCAGAGGATTCCAAGCCACGCTTCTTTTCACGGTCATCAAAGGTAGTTCCCATGAAAAAAATGGAGGTATCCCTGATTAAGCCCACTTCGATCGAAGATGCCCGGGAAATTTGTGATTATCTTCTGGCCGGTAAGGCAGTTGTGTTAAATATGGAAGGAATCCATACAGAAGTAGCGCAGCGCATTATTGATTTTACATCAGGAGCAACCTACTCCATGAATGGAAATCTTCAGAAGATTTCCAGTTATATTTTTATTGCAACACCCGAAACCGTGGGACTTTCCGGAGATTTTCAGGACCTGCTAAACAGCGGTGCTCTGGATGTAGCCGGTTTGAATATCCGGATTTGACAGAGTTCATAGGGCAGTCTTCAGACTGCCCTTTTTGCGTCCGGGAGGAAATTATATACGGCCGGAAGGGGCTGTACAGCAGAAAATGGAGGAAATCATTATGGCAAGAAGAATGACCGTTCACAGAGATGGAAATGCGATCTATGATATTGTAATACAGTCTTCTTTTGATTATCTGGGACAGGAGGTAAAGGCGCTTTCCGTTGAGGGAAGAAAGCTGTGTATTGTGACAGACAGCAATGTAGCGCCGCTTTATCTGGAGCAGGTGGAGGAGCAGCTGCGGCCCTGCTGCGGACAGACAGATGCATTTGTTTTTCCTGCAGGAGAAGAACACAAAAATCTGGATACAGTAAAAAGTCTTTATGAATTTTTGATTCTCAGGCATTATGACCGGGGAGATATGCTGGTGGCTTTAGGCGGCGGTGTAACTGGAGATCTTTGCGGATATGCGGCAGCAACCTATTTAAGAGGAATTCGCTTTATTCAGGTGCCGACAACCCTGCTTTCGCAGGTTGATTCCAGTATTGGGGGAAAGACAGGCGTTGATTTTGATGCATACAAAAACATGGTAGGCGCCTTTCATATGCCTGCTCTTGTATATACCAGTACAGGAAGTCTGCTGACTCTGTCTGATGAACAGTATTCCTGCGGTATGGGCGAGATTGTGAAGCACGGACTGATTAAGGACAGATCCTATTATCTTTGGCTGATGAATCATGCAGAGGAAATTCGCAAAAGAAATTTGGATATTTGCGAGGAAATGATTTTTATCAGCAATCAGATCAAACGAAATGTGGTAGAGCAGGATCCAACGGAAAAGGGTGAGAGAGCGCTGCTGAATTTTGGACATACACTTGGTCATGCGATTGAAAAACTGATGAATTTTAAATTGATGCACGGTCAGTGCGTAGCCTTGGGCAGTGCTGCTGCGGCCTGGATTTCTGCAGAGCGGGGATATATTACCAGTGAGGAAGCCAAGACAGTAAAGGAAGCAATGGCTATGTTCGGTCTTCCGGTATCCTTGGATGGCATGAACCTGTCTTTTCCGGAAATTATTGAAACAACCAAAAGTGATAAGAAAATGGATTCCGGTGTGATTAAATTTATTTTGTTAAAACAAATTGGAGAAGCCTATGTAGATCGTACAGTTACGGAAACGGAAATGATAAGCGGACTGGAGTGGCTGAAGAATGGAAAAGAAACAGCAGGAGGCAGATATGAAAAATAAAGCAGGGAACCTTTTATCATGGGTAGCTAGTTCTGCAGTGCTTATCGGGATTGATCAGTATACAAAGGCGCTGGCAGTAGCCCGTTTAAAGAATCAGCAGCCTTTTGTAATTCTGGATGGAGTGTTTGAATTTCTGTATTCGGAAAACCGGGGAGCTGCTTTTGGACTGATGCAGGGACGTCAGGGCTTTTTCTTCCTGATCGGAATTGTGGTTCTGGCTGTGGCAGGATACGCCATGCTTCGGATGCCGGGATGGCAGGAAAAGAGATATCACTGGCTGAAACTCTGTGTGATTATGATTACAGCTGGTGCAGTAGGAAATATGATTGATCGGGTATCTCAGGGATATGTAGTAGATTTTCTTTATTTCAAACTGATTAATTTCCCGATTTTTAATGTTGCAGATATTTATGTGACAACAGCAACAGCTCTTCTTTTTGTTGTACTTTGTTTTTATTATAAAGAAGAGGAATTGGATATTTTTCGTTTTTCAAAGAAAGGAGAGGCCCATTGACAGAGGAATTTAAGGCAGAGTACACACCGGGGGAGGAAATACTTCGCATTGACCGTTTTCTTGGAAGCCGCTTGGAACAGGTATCTCGCTCTTATCTTCAGAAGCTGGTAAAGGATGGGGCAGTTCTTGTAAACGGAAAGCCAGTGAAAAGCAGCTATAAGGTCGAAAATGGGGACAGGATCCGCCTGGAAATACCGGATGCTGTAGAGCCAGAAATTGAAGCTGAACCAATGGCGCTGGACATCCTTTACGAGGACTCAGATATTATTCTGATCAATAAGCCGAAAGGGATGGTAGTTCATCCTGCGGCGGGGCATTATTCCGGAACTCTGGTAAATGGCTTAATGGCGCACTGTAAGAATGAACTTTCTGGAATCAATGGGGTAATGAGACCAGGAATTGTTCACAGGATTGATATGGATACGACGGGAGTCCTGATTGTCTGCAAAAATGACAAGGCTCACAATGCTATCGCAGAGCAGCTGAAGGTTCATTCAATTACACGTAAATACTATGCGATTGTTCACGGGGTACTGAAAGCGGATACCGGTACAGTAAATGCCCCGATTGGCCGTCATCCGGTCGATCGAAAGAAAATGAGCATTAATGAAAAGAATGGGAAAGAGGCTGTAACTCATTATCGGGTTCTTCAACGGTTCCGGCGGTTTACCTTTGTGGAATGTCAGCTAGAAACCGGACGAACCCATCAGATTCGTGTTCACATGGCCAGTATTGGTCATCCGTTGCTCGGTGATCAGGTGTATGGTCCGGCAAAGGTGCCTTTTTCCGGTCTCCAGGGTCAAACCCTGCATGCAGGTGTGCTGGGAATTATTCATCCTTCTACTGGAGAATACATGGAATTTACAGCACCTCTTCCGGCCTATTTTGAAGCTATTTTGAAAAAATTGGAAACAGATTAAGGAGAGTTTTTATCCCTATTTTCACAGACCTTATGGAAATTGCCTGATTATTTCGGGAATATTTCTCTTTATTTATGTACTTTTCTGAAATTTTGTTGTATAATATAAGGGTAATCATACAAGGCCGCGGAGAGTCGGATAGAGACCTGTTTTCAGGTTTACCTGTATCGTTACAAACAAAATATAGAAATGACATGCATTGCAGGTTACTGAAAGGAGAAGGATGACTATGAAGGGAAATCTTGTTATTACGATCGGAAGACAGTGCGGAAGCGGCGGAAAGGTAATCGGACAGTTGATTGCAGAGAAGCTGGGCGTAAAATGTTACGATAAGGAGCTCTTAACGCTGGCGGCGAAACAAAGCGGTCTGTGTGAAGAACTGTTTGAAACACATGATGAGAAACCCACAAGCAGTTTCCTCTATTCTCTTGTGATGGATACCTACTCTCTGGGCTACACCACCTCTGCTTACATGGATATGCCGATTAACCATAAGATTTTTTTGGCACAGTTTGATACCATTAAAAAGCTTGCAGATCAGGAGTCCTGTGTGATTGTAGGACGCTGTGCAGACTATGCCCTGGCAGATTATCCCAATATGGTATCTGTATTCATTACAGGGGATGATGATCATAGAATCGATCGTTTAACAGAGCTTTACAAAGTAGAGCCGGCTAAGGCAAAGGATATTATGGCAAAGACTGATAAAAAACGTGCCAGCTACTACAATTACTATTCCAGTAAAAAGTGGGGAGATGCAAGAAGCTACAATTTATGTATCAACAGTTCCACTCTTGGAATTGAAGGTACTGCGGATATGATTATCAGCTATGCAAAAGCAAAACAGGAATGGGCAAAGAAAGAAAATAAATAGAAAACTTTGAAAAGGGATGCTGCTTTCTAGGTGAATATCTACCTGGGAAGCAGCATCATTCTTTATTTCATAGGAAATTACGTTCTATGAAATATGTAGTCAGGACATCATACGGAACAGACCGATAACCTTTCCGAGAATTTCCACCTGAGAGACAATAATTGGTTCCATGGAATCATTTTCAGGCTGCAGCCGGTAATACCCATCCTCTTTAAAGAAACGCTTTACCGTTGCGGAATCATCCAAAAGAGCAACGACAATTTCCCCGTTCTGGGCAACGTTGGTACATTCTACAATGACCTGATCTCCATCAAAAATACCGGCATTAATCATGCTGTTTCCCTTTACTCGAAGCATATAGGTGTCTGCATTGGGCAGAAAATTAGAAGGAATGGGAAAATAATCCTCAATATTCTGCTGAGCCAGAATCGGCTGTCCGGCAGCGACTGTTCCAATGATGGGAACCTGAACCATCTCCCTGCGGGTCAGAGAAAAGTCATCGTCGAGAATTTCAATGGCGCGAGGCTTGGTAGGATCACGCCGAATATATCCATTGTGTTCCAGAGACTCCAGATGAGAATGGACAGAAGATGTGGATTTTAAATGAACAGCTTCGCAAATCTCACGAACAGCCGGCGGATATCCTTTCTTTAAAATGCACGACTTGATATATTCTAATATTTCCTGCTGCTTGGCAGTAATTTTTCCCTGCGACATATATTGTATCCTCCGTTTAGTAGGTATGTAATCATAATCCAGAATGCACTTATCATTGGAATGTATTCCAATTGAGAATGTAATTTTATAATAGCATAGTTTTTTTGAAAAAGCAAACTTTTGTTCGATTATTTTTTCAAAACCCATTGACAAACGTATGTTCGGTGATTATAATGAACATAACATAGAACACATGTTTGTTTTAAGGCTTGATTGAAATTAAAGGGGGATACTGAAGATGAGAAGAAGAGAATTGAGACGGCGAATGAGAGGTTTGGTGATTGCTGTTTTGATGGTTCTTGCTTTTTTATCCGGTTTTTTCGGAAGGACTTTGGTGAGTGCCTACGCAGAGGAAGAGTATATAAAGCCAGTGAAGCGTTATTATACTAGTATTCAGCTTCAGGCGGGAGACAGTTTATGGGATATCGCAGAGGAATATATGGATGGAATTGGTTACTCGAAAAAGGAATATGTAGAGGTTTTGAAGCGAATGAATGGACTGAGCAGCGACAGAATTCATGCCGGTCAGTATTTGACTGTGGTTTATTTTGCAGAATAGCAGAGCGGAGAGAGATGCGGTCGCCTGTCAGGCTCGCTGGCGGCCATCGCTTTTCTGAATTCTGCTGTTTTCTTTTTCCGATTGTAGGCCTTCCCGTTTGGCATAGTTCGTGTGGCAGGGTTTAAATTCCCCCAGGAGTTTCTTTGACTGGAGTAGTATTCTTTCTGGGCTTTTTTACTTCGCTTATCAATAGAAATATAAGTTTTCATTCGATAACTACCACCTTTCATAATCAAAATTTGATAATTTTATTATTTTCAGTCATAGAAGACAGCTGCAGAAAAGGTTTTCCGCGTATTGTTATGGTTGGCATTTGTTTGTGTAATTGTTTCCTGACTATGGAATGATTATAAACCAAATAAGAGGGAAAGTCATTGAACTGTAAGTTTAAAAAGAGGCTGAAATGAGGAATATCCCCGTCGATGACGAGGATATCTTCAATACTGGTGTGCA
This sequence comes from Lachnoclostridium sp. Marseille-P6806, assembly GCF_964238185.1. NCBI lineage: Bacteria > Bacillati > Bacillota > Clostridia > Lachnospirales > Lachnospiraceae > Lachnoclostridium > Lachnoclostridium sp. Marseille-P6806. The sequence goes on along the minus strand of NZ_CAXSLG010000009.1, from coordinate 36,242 downwards.
GTAATCTGCTTAGAATGATAAAATTATCAAGACTGGGTAATGATTTTCCAGAAATCCATTTGTAAATCGCCTGAGGATTTTCGAATCCAAAAGCACCCTGAATTTCCCGGATCGTATAACCGTTCTCTAAGAGCAAGCGTTTGATCTGCTTTCCGGTTTCAGCCGGCTGAATCGATAAATACACTGGTTCCATAATTCATTCCTCCATGATTCTGCTCCATCTCAAACACTTTCTTTATTATATCATGATAGAATGGTAAAAACCAGATTATTCTTTTTCCCTCAGCGTTACTGCGTTGCGGGCGCTTCGCCGTCGTTCGTCTTCCAGTGCGGCATAATGTTTTTTTGTTGTGTTTACATCTGCATGGCCCAGCACATCAGCAACCAGATAAATGTCGCCGGTTTCCCGATAAAGATTGGTGCCATAGGTGCTGCGCAGCTTATGTGGCGTAATTTTTTTTAACGGGGCCACAAGCTGCGCATATTTTTTAACCAGATTTTCGACACTGCGTACAGAGAGCCGTTTTCTTTGAAGAGAGAGAAAGAGCGCCTGTTCATGTCCGGGGAAGGCTTCAATTTCATGCCTTTCCTCCAGATAATCAAGAAGAGCATCCTCCACCTCTGTGCCAAAATAAATGGTAACTTCTTTTCCTCCTTTTCTGTGAATGTGGATACCTCCATTTTTAAAATCAAGATCATCCAGATCCAGTCCCACGCATTCGGATACACGCAAGCCCGTGCCGAGCAGTAGAGTGAGAAGAGCAAGGTCGCGGATACGAGTTCGATTGTGGAATGCTTTTTGCTTTTCAGTCAGCTGCTCGCCCTGTTCAACCTCATCCAGGAGAAGAGCGACTTCGTCAATATCAAGTCGAATAATTTCCTTTTCGTGAAGCTTTGGAAGCTGAATTAGAGCAGCGGGATTTGTTGTAAGCTTTTCACATCGGAAGAAGTAGTTGTAAAAGCTTTTCAGGGAAGAAATTTTTCGCATAATTCCCCGTTCTTTATTGGTAATTTCTTGGTGGTTATCATTAAAACGATACTTTAGATATTCCATGTATTCTTCCAAATCAGATACGGTTATCTGATCTAAATATTCCAGTCGAATATCTTTACGATCCATTTTAGAAAAAAAAGGATTTTCCCTCCGCAAAAAATCAAAAAATACGGTTAAATCATAAGCATAGGCAATGCGGGTTCTGGAAGAAGTGCGTGGTTCAATTCCACGGAAATAATCAACACAGAAAGGTGGAAGTTCTTTTATAATTTCCCGAAGTTTTTTAACATTTTCAATGTCCTTTTGTTCATGATATGGAAGACTTTTCATAATTAGAAACCTCTTTTTATGTTTTTAAGTTCAGTAATCCTACAGTTCAATCCCTGACAGATACCTTCGTATATTATAGGGTATACCAAGGATTGTTGATGAAGTTTTCGTCTATGGGACGGGAAGAGAAGAGGATTAGGGGCATATATCAGGCCATCCCTCTAAGTGTCCGTTCATAACAGCAGAAAAGAGCCGGTCTTTGACTCCTGGATTTTCTCTATCAAGAGTACGAATGAGATTCTTTACATATTCCCGTCGGGTATGTCCATCCATGGGACAAGGATTTTTACATACAGGAAGCTGGTAACGATTGCGAAAACCCTTAACATCAGCTTCCGATACATACAGCATGGGGCGGATTACTGTAAGTCCAGTTCGATCCAGGTGTGTATAGGGAGAAAAAGCATGGAACCGTCCTTCATAAATCAGTGACATTAGGGCTGTTTCTATCAGATCATCCCGATGATGGGCATAAGCGATTTTATTGCAGCCAAGCTCCAGTGCTTTTTGGTTTAATGCACCTTTTCTCATTTTTGCACAGAGGGAACAGGGATTGGATTCTTTTCGGATATCAAACAATACGGTACCAATATCTGTTGAAATAACATGATAGGGAATATCAAGGGAATGGCATAAAGCTTTTATAGGCTCTAAATCCAGATTTCCAAGTCCCAAATCCACAGTAATTGCAGAAAGGGAAAAATGTTTTGGATAAAACCGCTGAAGGCTGTGAAGCCCACAGAGAAGGGTTAAACTGTCTTTGCCGCCGGAAATTCCGACGGCAATGTGATCATCCTGATCAATCATTTGATAATTGTCAGCAGCCTGACGGAGCAGACTGAGAAGTCGCTGCATTTTCATAAGAGCAGTGAGGTCCTTTCTAAAAGAGTACTAAATGAATTTAGATAAAACAAATTGAAATTTACAGAAAACTATTAAAAGGTGGGAAAGCTTAAAAAACCAGAATAACTGGTTAATGGGCAGTTGGTGTGCTAACTATTCGTTAAACTAGACTTTCGCGAATAGTTGGAAATCACTGTTCTTTTCACAAATTTGCCCACACATCATTTTCTTGGTATATTTTCCTTTTAATTTAATAATTCCTAATTTTCTGCTTCTACACTCCTGGTCCCTGTTCTGGTGCTTCCTCTTTGGACTGTCCAGGAGCTTCTAAAGATGCATTTGATTCCCGGTGACTGTTATTTCCGGAATTTTGAACGCCAGGTCCATTTTCCTCTGTATTTCCATTTCCAGTATTTTCTGAAGGCGCCTCAATAACTCGATCCGGATCCCTGGTTTCTTCTGAATTATTATGATTTCTGTCAGATTCTTCCGTTTCAGATTCAGAACCGGATCCTTCTTCATTATTTTCATAGGATTCTATGGGTTGTATAGTTTCTTCTGTTTCTGAGGTGCTTTCTTCTGTATTTTCAACAGATGATTCACTCTCTGTTTCTGTTGGTTGGGTCTCCTGGGCTGTAGGTTTTGGACTTTCGCTAGTGTTTTGCTGGCTGCTTCCTGCCTGTGTCTGTCCGCCGCCATTATTTCCTTCAGCTCCCACATTTTTTCCGGACTCTATATCTTTTCCCGGCTCTCCAAGACCGCTTACCTCAATAATGTGGGTGCTGATGGATTTTAAGTTCTCTGATGGAACATAGTTCTCTGTATTATACAGGAAGCTGTGAAGCTGAATGACGTTGCTTTCCAGTGTTGTTGGAACTACACAGGCTTTTTTTCCGATTTTGATTTCCTGATGGGAAAATGGAAATCCGGAGGTCTGGCTGATATAATATTTTTTAGCATTTTTCGCCATTCCGGCCAGATTATCAACACCGATGCTGGTTTTTGTCTGTGGATATACGGTTCCAATCAGGGTTGTCAGTGTTTTCAGGTCGGAGTTTTTGGCTTTTTCCATAGCCTGTCCAAGTACCTTTCTCTGCCGTTCTGTACGGTTAAAATCGGTATCCATTAAACGAAGTCTTGCATAGGCAACAGCCTGGACTCCATCTAAGTGATTCATACCGCTGTGTTCCAGCTGGTAGGATCCTACGCCGGTGGAATTTACAGTTTCTGTAATAAAGGAATTGATATAGGCAAATTCTTTATCAGTGATATCAATATCAACGCCTCCAAGCACATTGATTGCGTCTACAACGGCTTTCCAGTTAAAGGTTGCGTAGTCGTCAATCTGAAGGTCCAGATTGTCTTCCAGCGCCTTTATAGCCTGTTCAGGGCCACCCAGGAAATAAGCTTCATTGATTTTATCAAAGTCTTCTTTTTGATCAATGCGCAGATAGGTATCACGGAAAACAGAAAGCAGGCGAATTTCTCCGGTTTTCCGGTGGATGCTGCAAAGCATTTCTACATCAGATAAAGCGCCTTTTCCAGTATTTCCGTCACGGGAATCGACCCCAAATACGGCAATGGTCCAGTATCCGTCATCCCGGAACCAGTGAAAAGCCCAGACACCTGCTATTACAGCGGCAGCCAAACAGAAGATTTTTAAAAAGCCTGTTTTTCGCCGTTTTTTTCGGGTATGACTGCCTGGACGATGAGAAGACGTCTGACGGTGTCTCTGTTCAGCAGGGGACGGAGAAGCCTGGCGGCCTCTTCTCTTCTGCCCTGCCCGGGAGGAATCTCCTGAATATTTAACACCAGTTTCGGTGATGGTTCTCCCAGAATTTTGAGCTCTGTCCCGGCTGGAATTGGGAAGAAAAACGATGGTATCATCCCAACCCTGGCTGTTTGGCTGAGGTATATCTTTTCGGTCTGTCGAATTTCGACTGCTGGCACGTTTCTGATTGCGGACCCGCATCCGGTCCAGTTCATCTTCATATGGATTGTCATCGTAACGCATGATTATTGGATTCCTTTCTTATGATATCTGCTGTCATATAGTTTTACAGAGGTTACTCAATGAGTCTGCGGTAATAGGGCCAGTTTGCATCGCGGACAGACACGCATACGTTGTTTACAGGTCCGCTGCTTTCATGGATACATTGAATTTTTCCATCTGCTGTCCATCTCAGGAACATAATAACATGGGCATCAGTTCCTGTATGAAGAACAATGTCTCCTGGCTGCAGTTCGCTGCGGCTGATGGGGGTTCCACAGGCTGCAAGTCCTGCAGTGCTTTCATAGGGAAGCCGGTTTCCCGTCACAGACCAGTAGACCCAGTTGATCCATCCGGAACAGTCAAGTCCCTTTAAAATTCTTCCTTTATAGTCTGGAGAAATGATAGTGCCAAAGCCATTTGGCTCGTAGTCAGGACCAGAAGCTTTTCCTCCCCAATAGTAGGGAACCTTTCCCACAGACTGAAGGGCAAACTCAATCAAATCTCTCCTCGTCTGTGAAAGTGTGAGTGGAAGCTCTGCCATATAGGCCTGTATTTCGGAAGATGTCAGAGGGACTCCTGTAGAAATTCCGGAAAAAGTCAATCCATACTTCTCAAACCAGTCCTGCTGGCTTAGAGCTATGGCTGCAGCTTTATTTGTATCGGTCCAGCCCTTCCAGCCAGAGGAATCTTCTCCAAGAGGATCAGCCAAGGCATTGGTCTCCTGAAAGGAATCAATGGAAAACAGGCTGTTTTGTTCGCTAAGTCCATGAATTTTCATATGAATAATCAAATCTACATGTCCTGGACAGACGGTGAGCTCTGAATTTTCCTGATCTGTTTCCTTTTGAAGAGAGCTTATTTCGTAGACAGAGGCATTAGATGGGCTAGCCTCCTCCATGAAAGAAAAGGAATTAGATGCAGTTGCAGCAGATTTCTGTGCTGCCCGGAATTTTCCCACCTCAATGACTGCGGAGCTTGGGGTGCCTGTCTCAAATGCGGTATTTTCTTCAGAGCTGGATGATGCTTCTGATGCGTCGATCCCTTCCTCTTCCATGGCTTCGGTTCTTAACTGTTCTAGTTCCCTCTTTTGATCGTCTTCACTTATGCAGCCGGAACAGTAATAAATATCACTGATGTTTAGCTGATAGGAATGAGATGCCTCCCACAGCTGACGGGCATAGGAAAGGAAAAGGGAAACATTATCTGCTCCATAATAATAGGTGTAGACGTTTGCCATAGACATAATTTCAAGAACATTCGAATAAGGGGAAATGGAACGACCATCCCCGTCTGTAACTGTCATGCGGATATCTTTAAAACTGTTTATGGTCCAGGTAGAGGGATCCTCCGGATTGTGGTGTTCGTTGTTAGGATTGTATTTTCCTATAACAGTTTCTCTGGGGAGTCCCAGCTGGGCTGCCATATTTTCCGGAGAAATATCTGAACAGCCATAGATAGAACTGCTCCACTCCTGGTCCTGTGTCATCAGTTCCTGGAAAACTTCTCCGGCCAGGCTCTGGGATGGATCTTCTGTATTAGCTCCTTCTGAAAAAAAATGAGCCAGATTCAGCTGTGTGATATCAGGCTGCCAGACTTCCTCCACAGCTTCAGAGGATGGCTGTTCTGGAATTGTTTCGGGGACTGGCGGAAGGATAATGGTATCCTCTTCCACTGTTTTTACGGGAATATCAGCTGGCTGTACCTGGAAAAGTCGGGAAGCTGCAACAGGCCCTACGCTGATAAGGAGCATAAGAACAGCTGAAATCCATTGGCTGCGGTGTTTTCTCAGGATGCCGCAGCATCGTTTTATCAGGTTATTCATGAAAAAATAACTTCCTTTGTCTATATATGTAGTATATCTATATCAATATAGGGCAAAATTACTATTTTACCAATATTTTATTTTAGCACAGATGAAATAGGAATAACAGAAAGAAATATTTAAAAATTGATTAAAAAGAAAGACAGAATAAATGCCGCAGATGAGCTCTCCTCTCTGCGGCACATAAACCAAAAGTTTACATAAATAAAATATGTAAACTAAAATGCAAAACTGAAAATTATGCAGGAAAGTCTTCCTTACTCATAATTTTTCCATCCCGCCAGATTCTTTCCAGATCATAGAAGAGGCGATCCTCTCTGCAGAATGCATGGACAATAATATCGCCATAATCCATTAAAATCCAGTTTCCGCTCTGGTAACCCTCAACCTGACGGCAGACATAGCCTGCCTTGCCAAGGGTCTCTTCAACATTATCGGCCATGGCCTGTACCTGATTGGTATTGGAACCGCTGGCAATGAGAAAATAATCTGCCAGTACAGATACTTCCCGAATATCTATAATCTGAATATCTTCACCCTTTTTGTCCTCCAGGGCATTGACTGCAAGCTTTACCATTTCTTTGGAATTGTCCATTGGCTTACTCTCCTTTCGCTTCGGCAGCACTGCATTTTTCCTGGATGAGCTTTTCAAACCAGGTAAATGTCTGAATCGTCATGGGATCGATACAGCCGCCTTTGCCTTTTAAATAATTGATTGTTCCGGCCAGAATTTCATACATGGTCTGATCCAGATCCTGAAAGGCCAGATACCGCATCCGTGCAAGGTTGGAAGCCTTATCTCTGCGCGGTTCAATATAATCTGCAATATAAAGAATCTTATCCAATATGCCCATGCCTGGCTTGCCGGTAGTGTGGCACTGGATAGCTGAAAGAATTTCTTCATCCTGAATCCCGAATTTATTGCGGGCCATCCAGGCACCATATTTTGCGTGGATAACAGCCGGAGCCTTTAATTCAGATTCAGTCAGAGACAGTCCATGTTTCTGACTGCGGGCAATTAGCTCATTGTCTGTATAGCGTTTGGCACAGTCATGAAGAAGACCGGCTAACTCTGCCTTTTCTAAACTGAATCCATACCGCATGGCAAGAGCAATACAGGTATAGGATACACTGACAGAATGTTCATACCGCATGGTATCCAGCTTTGATTTTAACTGCTTACGAAATGTTACAATCTGTTCATTTATGGTTATCATAAAAGCTCACTCCTGTTTCAGTTAATCCTGGTACAGCTTGTGGATTTGAATATAATTTTCTACAGACCTTGGTACATAGCGGCTGATCCGGTGTCCGTGAGATTCCATTTCCCTCAGCTCATTAGAAGAAATGTCCATCTCACGGCAGTGAAGCATCCGAATATCGGCTTTATATTTTTCTTTTAGATAAGCAATCTGCTCTTCCATATTTCGAGGAGCATCTGCATATTCACGACCGGCAGCCAGCAGAATTGTCTGACTCATAACCTGCTCTGGATGAAACCAGTTCTCAATTTCATAAAGAGAATCGGCTCCTACGATAAAATAGAACCGATGTTCCGGATAATGAAGGTGCAGAAGCCGCAGAGTTTCCGCTGTGTAGGTGTTTCCGGCGCGCTGCACTTCAAACTCGGACAGCCGGAATTTGGGAAAACCTTCAATGGCAAGACGGACCATTTTACAGCGCAGAGCAGCATCTGTAACGAGATGATCCTTTTTGTGTGGCGGATTGCCGGAGGGCATAAACCATACCTCGTCCAGGTGATACTCCTCATAGGCCTGACGTCCCAGCATCAGGTGACCATTGTGGATGGGATCAAAGGTTCCGCCCATGATACCAATCTCTGCCATGACTGCACACTCCTTTTTTCTTTAGTCCGGCAGTACGATTTTCCGACGGGATTCGTCCTTGGCCGGTTTATATAATACAATTTTTTTGCCAATAACCTGTACCACTTCCGAACGGGTCCGTTCTGCTAAAACCTGTGCGATAGACTTTCCGTCATCCAGGCAGTTTTTCAGAACAGTAATTTTGATCAGCTCCCGTGCTTCCAGAGCTTCTGCAATGGCTGCAGTCAGCTCCGGAGTTACGCTGGATTTTCCGATCTGGAAAATAGGCTCTGTGGTCATGGCAATTCCCTTGAGATAAGATCTCTGTTTGCTTGTCATAACTTATCCTTACTCCTTTTTATTTTATTTATAATAGTCAAAAGAAAGACCGTACATCCGAACCGTATCACCTTCCTGGATTCCGGCAGATTCAAGCTCGTCCAGAATTCCGTTTTCTTTTAAGAAGTTCTGGAAGAACTGGAAGCCCTTTTCAGATTCCAGATTCGTATAACCCAGCATTTTTTCAATGCGGGGACCTTCTACTACAAAGATACCGTCCTCTTCCTTTTCTACTGTATACGGCAGATTCCGATCTCCTGCATATTCAATTTCAAATTCTTTTTCAAATACAACAGGTTCCTGGCTGGTTGTCTGAAGAAGCTGGTAAACGGCATAAAGAAGCTCCTTTACGCCTTTTCCGCTGACAGCAGAAATCGGGAATACCCGAATTCCCTCAGGTTCAAATTCCTTCTTCAGTTTTTCAAGCGGATCCTCATCCTCTCCATAAACAGCATCCATTTTGTTGGCAGCAATTACCATAGGACGCTTCAGAAGCTGCGGATTGTAGCTTTCCAGTTCTTTATTGATGGCACGGATATCCGCAATGGGATCTCGACATTCGGTTCCCGCAGCATCTACAACATGAATTAGAACGCGGCAGCGTTCAATATGGCGGAGAAAGGCATGTCCCAGACCAACGCCCTGAGATGCACCTTCAATCAGGCCAGGAATATCAGCCATAACAAATCCGGCTCCGCCGTCTAAGTCAACAACTCCCAAATGAGGATTTAAGGTTGTAAAATGATAGTTGGCAATTTTAGGACGCGCGTTGGATACGCGGGAAAGCAGAGTGGATTTGCCAACATTGGGGAAGCCCACCAGTCCCACATCTGCAATTACCTTCAATTCCAAAGTAACCCAGAGCTCGTGACCTGGCTGTCCTGGCTGTGCATACTTTGGAGCCTGCATGGTAGGAGTGGCAAAGTTCATGTTGCCAAGACCGCCTTTTCCGCCCCGCAGAATTGTTTCTCGTTTATTTTCACCGGACATGTCAGCGATTACCTTACCGGTTTCAAAGTCCTTGATTACAGTACCTTCCGGAACCTTAATGATCAGATTCTCGGCATTTGCACCGTGGCATCGCTTCTTTCCGCCTTGTTCTCCATCTTTTGCTGCATATTTCCGTACATGTCTGAAATCCGTCAGAGTGTTCAGGCCCGGATCCACTTCAAAAATAATGTCTCCGCCCTTTCCGCCGTCCCCACCGTCGGGGCCGCCTGCCGGAACAAATAATTCTTTGCGGAAACTTACGTGACCATCTCCGCCTTTTCCTGATTTAATGAATATTTTGGCACTGTCTGCAAACATCCATACACCTATCCTTTCTGCACTCAGGCATTCCTTTTGTGACAGCTGCGAATCATCCGGTACAGGAGATACTCCTGTCTGGCTGATTGATTTCGCCAGAATCCGGTTTAAAAAAGGCTTCATACTCAGAATCAGTATGAAGCCCGCCAGTCAAATTATTCGTTGATTGTTCTCGGATAAACAGAAACCTGCTTTTTGTCTCTGCCCTTTCTCTCAAATCTTACAACACCGTCTACAGTAGCGAACAGAGTATCGTCGCCGCCGCGTCCTACGTTCAGACCCGGATGGATCTTGGTACCGCGCTGTCTGTAAAGAATGTTACCAGCCAATACGAACTGACCGTCTGCTCTCTTGGCACCCAGTCTCTTGGACTCGGAATCTCTACCGTTCTTGGTAGAACCTACACCTTTTTTATGAGCGAATAACTGAAGGTTCATCTTAAACATCTCTTACACCTCCTTAAATCGAATTTTTATATACGGTTCTCCGTATGTATCCTCAATATCCTGTAAACCGAATATCAGAGAATTCATAAGGAGTGCTGCTTCCGGACTGGATTTATCAGAGAAATGAAAGCGAAACAGACCACTTTCTTCCTCTTCTTCTGCTGTAAACCGATCCTCTGTGAAGTGTTCCACAGAATTTGCCATATTCAGAGTCAATGCTGAAACTGCAGCGCAGACAAGCTCCTGACCTTCCTGGTAATCATCGGCACAGCCGGCATGACCTAAAAGCTCAATACCGTGATAATTGTGTCCGGAATCAACAAAAACAGTTACATTAATCATAATTAAGCGTTGATCTTGTCGATCTTGATCTGGGTATAGAGCTGTCTGTGACCATTTTTCTTATGGTATCCAGTTTTTCTCTTATACTTGTAAACAATTACCTTTTTAGCCTTAGCTTCCTTCACTACGGTTCCGGTAACGGTTGCTCCTGCTACAGTCGGGCATCCGATGGACAGCTCCCCGTTGTTCACTACAAGAACCTGGTCAAACGTAACGGTTTCGCCAGCGTCTACACCAAGCTTTTCTACCTTAATGATATCGCCTTCTGCTACTTTGTACTGCTTACCACCTGTTGCAATAATCGCGTACATATGGCACCTCCTATTATCATTACTCGCCAACTTCGGTGATCGGATTGCTCCGGTTCTTATCGACCTCATTGTGCGGCATACTCGAAAATAATAGCATGTTCTGAAACGAATGTCAACCGTTTTTCTAAAAAAGGCAAAAAATGTTTTAAAGCAGTCTGCTCTTCTACTCTTTCATCCAGGTTCTAGGAGAGAATAAAAGAAGCATGGGGAACAGCTCCAGACGGCCAGCCAACATATCAAACATCAGCACATACTTGGAAAAAGGAGAAAAAATTCCAAAATTGCAGGTGGGTCCCACTTTTTCCAGACCAGGTCCAATATTATTGAGCGTTGCAGCTACAGCAGTAAAATTGGTTGTTGGCTCAAATTCGTTCAGGCTGATCAGAAGTACGGAACATGCAAAAATCAGCATATAAGTGATCAGGTAGGTGTTTATAGAGCGAAGTACAGTATGTTCAATCGGTTTGCCCTCGTATTTGAGAATTTTAATGCTTCTCGGATGAATCAGAGAGGACATTTCCTTTTTCACTGTCTTAAATGCAATCGCAATACGTGATACCTTGATACCGCCTCCCGTACTGCCGGCGCAGGCGCCGACAAACATCAGAATGACCAGAATCGTTTTGGAAAATGATGGCCACAAATCAAAATCTGCAGTAGAATATCCCGTTGTTGTAATAATCGATGCAACCTGAAACGCACTGTGATGGATGGCCTGGAGAATCGTAGGATAATATTCGCGGATATTCCAGGCAATCAGCAGGATGCTTGCTGCAATAATTGCCAGATATCCCCTCATTTCCTCACAGTGAAGGGCATCCTTTGGTTTTTTGATCAGGAACAGGTAATATACGTTAAAGTTAATTCCAAACAGGATCATAAATATGGTAAATACGGCTTGCTGGAAGGTTGTATAGCTTCCACAGCTGGAATTCAGTATTCCAAAGCCACCGGTGCCGGCAGTACCAAAACTCATAGCCAGAGAGTCAAACCATGGCATACCGCTGAGCAGAAGAATCAGGATCTGAAGTACTGTCATGGAAAAGTAGATCACATACAGGATTTTTGCAGTCAGCTTTACCCTGGGAACCAGCTTTCCTACAGATGGTCCCGGGCTTTCTGCTCGCATAATGTGCATGTTGTAGCCCCCTGCAAGAGGAAGTACTGCAAGGATGAAAACCAACACTCCCATACCGCCAATCCAGTGGGTAAAGCTACGCCACATAAGCATACAGCGGCTCAGGGATTCTACATCGGAAAGAACACTGGCTCCTGTGGTGGTGAAGCCGGAAATAACCTCGAAAAGAGCATCCTCAAACAGCGGTATTTCACCGCTGAAATAAAATGGGAGCGCGCCGAAAATACTGAGCACAATCCAGCTCAGCGCCACTGAGACAAATCCTTCTTTTGCATAAAAGACCGTATTGGATGGTTTTTTCCGCGACATAAGCCAACCGGAAGTCACACAGAACAGTCCAATTCCAAGAAAATAAAGTCCGCTAAGCTCCTGGTAAATCAAGGCAATGGCACAGGGAAGGATCATCAGAATACCTTCGATTTTCAGTACCCAGCCGAGAAAATATAAAATCATACTGATATTCATTTATCTGCACCTTCTATTTTAAAATATCCTTCAGATCCTTCAGCCCGGAATGGGTAGTTACAACGATAACCGTATCTCCTGTTTCAATCGTATCCTTACCTCGAGGCGTAATGATTTTTCCGTTTCGATTGATGCAGGCAATCAGAAGATTGTCTTTGAAGGACAGTTTTTCCAGGGGGACTCCGGCAACCGGACTGTCCTTTCCAACGCGGAATTCCAGGGCCTCTGCCTTGTTTGCAACAATTTTATACAGGGTTTCCACATTACTTCCCATAGAATTCTGCATAGCGCGTACATACTGGAGAATATTGTCCGCTGTAATCAGCTTCGGATAAATGATACTGCCAAGATTCATTTTCTGGATTACATCTTCGAAGGCGATTCGGTTGATTTTAGTAACCAGCTTGGCTGTGGTCATGGATGCGGCATAGAGGGAAAGCATGATATTTTCCTCATCAAAGCCGGTCAGGGAACAGAAGGCCTCTGTCTGTGTCAGTCCCTCTTCCAGAAGCAGCTTCTGATCAGAGCCGTCACCATGGATAATCAGAGCCTTGGGAAGCAGCTCACTCAGCTCATTGCAGCGGTTCAGATCCTGTTCGATGATTTTAATTTTAATTTTTGTGTTTTCCAGAAGCTTGGCCAGATAATAGGTAATCTTGCCGCCGCCGACAAACATGGCAGAGCCAATGGCTGTTGTATTAATGTTAATCTGGCGGAAAAACTTGGCGGCCTCTTCAGGAGAACCAATAAAGGATATTTTGTCTCCTGCCTGCATCCGGAAACGTCCGTCAGGAATCATAACATCGTTTTCCCGTTCTACAGCGCAGATCAGCACGTTGCAGTGAAGCTGTGCAGATACTTCCAATACCTGCATGTTATGAAGAACGGAATCAGCAGGAATATGGAATTTCAGAAGCTCCACACGGCCTTTTGCAAAGGTATCGACCTTAATGGCTGACGGGAACTTCAGAAGCCTTGATATTTCTGTAGCGGCAGCCAGCTCTGGATTAATTGCCATAGAGAGATTCAGCTCTTCTCGAATAAAGGACAGCTCCTGAGAATATTCTGGATTTCGGATTCTTGCGATAGTGTGACAGTTTGCTGCCTTTTTAGCAATCAGACAGCAAAGCATATTTAACTCATCGGAGTTGGTGGTTGCAATCAGCAAATCGGTGTCCTGAATACCTGCTTCTGCCTGCACCTGATAAACTGCACCGTTTCCTTCTACTCCCATAACATCAAGACTGTCGGTAAGAGCGCGCAGTTTGGCACCGTCACGATCAATAACCGTAATGTCATGTCCTTCGTTATTCAGTTGTTCGACCAGGGTAAACCCCACTTTACCACAGCCAACAATAATGATTTTCATGCTATCAATCCCCTTTTAGGTTTATTCCTTCTGGGAAATCTGTTCCCAGAGTGGTTTCTTTTCCTTTTTTCTTGTGATTTCTACCAGATTCAGCTGGGTCATGTCAACAACGGTGGTTTTGACCGGATCGTGACGTACCAGTCTTTTCAGGTAATCCATCAGTTCGTTTTTGTCTTCCTGACGTTTCATATCAATGAAATCAACCATAATGATTCCTGACAGATTCCGCAGCCGAAGCTGCCGGCTGATTTCCTCTGCGGCTTCCCGGTTAGTCATGCGGATGGTATCGTCCTGATTCTTTTTTCCAGAGTATTTTCCGGTATTTACATCAATGACAACCATCGCCTCTGTATATTCGATTACCAGATAACCGCCGGATTTCAGCCAGACGCGTTTTTGACAGGCCCGATCCATGACGGATTCCAGAGAATACAGATTGGAAAGGCAGATCATGGAATCTTCATAAAGTCGGAAGGAGCATTGCTGTTCCGGACCACAGCTGTCAAAATACAAACGAAGCTGCTCGAAAACCTCTGGGACATCCGTTACAATCTCCTCCAGACTGCCTAAGGGGCAGCTGCGAATCGTTTTAATGTACTCTGGATCTGGGCGATAGAGAAGGCTGTAGCAGGTACGGTATGCGGCAGCCTGACGGACATTCCGGTAAAGTACCTGCAGTTTTTTTAACTCATCCAGCAGCTGCTCCTCATGACCATATGCATTGGTTCGGACAATAAGCCCTGCTTCATCCTGGAGAGCAGCTTCCAAAACAGGGCGCAGCTGTTCTTTCCAAGCTTTGTCACTGATGCGAGAAGAAAAGCCGACAATGGTTTTTCTGGCTGTCAAAACTCCGTACTGACCTGTAAAATTCAGATTGGAGCTAAGAACCGGATCCTTTGTGCGTACAGCATCACGGGCAACCTGTACAATGATTTCATCTCCTGCTTTTAAGGTTCCCTCATGACCGTCAGCATAGAGAATACAGGGATTATCAGAAAGGCTGTAGTATCCTGTCTGTCCCTTTTCAAAATCAACAAAGGCAGAATTCAGATTTTTAACAATCCGATTTACTTTACCAATATAAATATTGCCAAGGATCGATGTATTTTCCTCAAGACCGATTTCCAGGGGCTGTCTGTCGGAAAATAAAACAGTCAGGATCCGGTTTTTCCATTTTGTAATAATCAGCTTATTCAATATTTTCACCAAAGGCTTCCAGCGGAAGGAACTGATGACTGTTTTCAGAACCGCTATCCGCGTATAATTCATTTCTTGTGATCATCAGTGCAAAATCAGCCATGGTCTCTCCCTGGCTTTCCATATAAGCGCGAATCAGAACATCCGGCTTTAAATTGGCAGCACTTCCGGCGGCAATTTTCAGGAAAATTTTCTCTTCATCCGCTTCCATTTCGTAAATCATAGGACGGATATTAACCTCTTTTTCCCCTTTTTTTGTTTTTTTCATAACCAGAATCTGTTCCTGTTTCAGAAAATCCTTTAAACCGCGGACAAAAGAGGCGGGATCCTCCGGTTCATATCCTTCACGGAATCTCAAGGTGTAGTCGGCAGCAGCAACCAGAGACATGGCATTGGCAGCGGTATCGGGAAGAAGACGGTAAGAAAGCGCTTCCACTCCCTCTGTCATTGCACCGTTTATGCGGCGGAGCATTTCTTCGGAAGAATCGGTACTCAGTACTTCAATATCTACATATTCGCCCCGGCTTTCCATGCCTACTCCCAGAGGAGAAGCAAAAGACATAATCTGATGAGGACTGAATCCTTCACTGTAGCGAATATCGACATCGGCCCGGCGCATCACCTTTTGAAAATAGCGCATAACGTCCAAATGACCGATAAACTTCATGGTGCCTTCCTTGGCAAATTTAATTCTTATCTTCAAAGCAGACACCTCCTCCATATTGACGGGCACCGCAGCCGGAACACTGCTGACGGCAGTTTGGCGTTACTTTTTCACTGACAGCAGCCAGCCATTCCCGTTTTAAAAATTCCTTGGTAACACCGGCATCGATAAAATCCCAAGGGAAAACTTCATCCAGACTGCGCTCTCGGACGGTGTAGAAATCCATATCTACGCCGCAGGTTTCAAAAGCTTTCATCCAGATGTCGTTATTAAAATATTCTCCCCAGGAATCAAACATGGCGCCTTTGTGGTATGCCTCTTCCAGAACCGGAGCTACGCGCCGGTCACCGCGGGCAAGAATTCCTTCCAATACGGTCAGATCTGCCTCATGGTAGTTGTATTTCAGGCTCTTTCTGTTCAGCATTTCTTTAAACTTGTCCTTGACTAGATAAGCTCGTTCCAAAAATTCTTCTTTTGTGCACATTTTTGCCCACTGGAAGGGGGTAAAGGGTTTGGGAACGAAGAAGGAGGAGCTGGCTACAACCTGGACCTTGCCATTGCGCTGCTCCTTTGGAATCTCGTCATAGTAAAGCTCTGCAATCTTCTCAGAAAGCAGGGCAATGCCCTCCATGTCCTCCACAGTTTCCGTCGGAAGTCCCAGCATAAAATACAGCTTTACCCTGTTCCATCCGCCATGGAAGGCCTCCGATGCGCCTTTTAAAATCACTTCTTCTGTCAGTCCCTTGTTAATAACATCGCGCAGTCTCTGGCTTCCAGCCTCTGGAGCAAACGTCAGACTGCTTTTTTTAACATCCTGTACCTTACTCATTACGTCGAGGGAGAAAGCATCAATTCGCAGGGAAGGAAGAGAAATGTTGATACCCTTTCCATGAAATTCATCAATCAGAAAGGTAACCAGCTCTTTTAAATACGTATAGTCGCTGGAGCTTAAAGAGCTGAGGGAAATTTCCTCATGTCCGGTGTTTTTTAACATCCGGCGGGCGTAGCTCTTTAAATATTCCAGACTGTGTTCTCGAAGCGGCCGGTAAATATTTCCTGCCTGACAGAATCGGCAGCCGCGAATACAGCCCCTCTGAATTTCGAGGACTACGCGATCCTGTGTAACTTTAATAAAAGGAACGATAGGATTTTCAATATATGGAGCATCATCCATATCGACCACCAGCTCCTTTGCAATGGTGGCCGGAATACCAGGGGTATTTGGTTTAAATTCTGCAATCGTGCCATCCTCATGGTAGGTCACATCGTAAAACATGGGGACGTAAATACCAGGCAGCTTGGCAGCAGCCTCCAGGAATGTCCAGCGGTTTCCGCCGTTATTCCGAATCTCCTTATACAGATCAAAGAGATTGTCATACTGAGTCTCTCCCTCTCCGATGTAGAACATATCAAAGAACGGGGCCAGCGGTTCCGGATTGTAGGCGCAGGGACCACCTCCGATTACAATGGGATCATTTTCCTTTCGGTCCTCTGCATGAAGAGGAATTCCGCTTAAATCCAGTACCTGAAGGATATTGGTATAGCACATCTCGTACTGAATGGTAAAGCCCAGAAAATCAAAGGCTTTGATCGGATCCTGACTTTCCAGGGCAAAGAGAGGAATGTGCTTTTTTCGCAGAATGGCATCTAAATCCGGCCAGGGAGAAAAGACACGTTCACAATATACATCTTCCCGCTTGTTGAACATGGCGTAAAGGATCTGCATGCCAAGATGGGACATGCCAATCTCATAAACGTCCGGGAAACACATGGCAAATCTTATCATTTGTTCATTTGGAACTTTTTCTGCCATATTAAATTCGCCGCCGATATAACGGGCGGGCTGCTGGACACTTAACAGTATCTCATCACTCAATGCTAATTTTCTCATAAATGCTTATTTTACCTGCTTTTTCTTAATGTACGGGCGAAATAAAACCGCCCGTTTCTAACCCATTTTGTTACTGAATTTGTTGCTTAACTGAACAAACAGAATTTGTCAACTATTTTTTTACGCAGACATTTTTCTGCTATCCAGATGCTATTGTTACAAAAAAATTTTTTCTGAAATGCACACAATTTCTTCATTACCTTTCACCAGATGGTAAAAAGCATCATTTTATGCAGATCAGACCGCATTATTATACGGTATTTCCTGCGTTTCCGCAACATAATCTTTCCCGAAGCCCAAATATTTCGCCTTATTCGTCGAACTTTTTATCAAGTTGTTCGAATATTCGTCAAAGCCTGGAACCTAAAAACGAGTGTTTCCTTCAATACAATTTTTCATCGAATGAATCATCGTTCTATATATTTTGTTATGACAGATATTAAAATACTCATATCAATCGGCTTCGCCACATGATCATCCATCCCGGCATTCAAAGCAGCCTGTACATCCTCTGCAAATGCATTTGCCGTCATTGCAATAATAGGTATTTTCTTTCCGTCCGGACGGTCCGGAAGATTTCTTATAGCTGTTGTCGTTTCATATCCATTCATTTCCGGCATCATAATATCCATCAAGATCAGATCAAAGGTCCCCGGAGCTGTATTGCAAAACTGTGCCAGGGCAGATTTACCATCGACAGTCCTGGTTACAATCATCCCTTGTTCTTCCCATAAAGCTACTGCTATCTCTGCGTCTAAATCATTGTCCTCTGCCAAAAGGACATGCAGACCATGTAAATCCATATCTTTCCTTAACGTTTCTTCCTTTTCAATCAATATCTGTTCTGCTATAAGCAGGGGGATTTCTACCGTAAATGTTGAACCAATCCCCTTTCTGCTGCTGACCTCAATTTTTCCACCCATAAGATCTACATACTGTTTGGCAATGGCCATTCCCAGTCCGGTTCCCTTATAACTGGTTCTTGCCCCACCATTTTCCTGACTGAACTCATCAAATATTCTGGCCTGGAATTCCTCACTCATACCAATCCCGGTATCCGATATACGATAGCGTACGATCGTATGGTGCTCATCATTGCCTGGACAGTTTTCTGCCGCAAATGAAATAGTACCTCCGTCTTTTGTAAATTTGACTGCATTGCTGATAATGTTGAGCAATACTTCCCTGATTCTGAGTTCATCCGCCATCACATAAGGATTTTTTAGTTCTTCTCTTGAAACATAAAAATTAAGGTCTCGATTTTCTGTATATCCCCTTGCAATCGACAAAACAGTATCTGTCATATCCCTGAGATCTACCGGTACTGGTTTATATTCCAGTTTACCGCTTTCAATGCGGCTGATGTCCAGCACATCATTAATAAGTGTCATCAGATATTCTGAACTCTGCCTGATCTTTTTCAGACAATTCTCCACCTCTTTGTCCGGCTTCCTCTTCATGGCAATATCTGTAAATCCAACAATTGCATTCATTGGTGTCCTGATATCATGGGACATATTAAAAAGGAACGCAGACTTCGCAGCATTTGCTTTTTCTGCCTGTATCTTGGATTCTCTTGCCTTCCTCTCAGCAGCTTTTGCCTTTTTCAGCAAATGAATGAACATTCCCAGTATCAGTATAAATACCAGAGAAAACATAATGATAACCTGCAGGAAATTATCCTTCACAAAATCACTAAACGTAACTTTTTTTAAAGAATCTTCATACATGGTTACTGCTCCCGTCAGCTTTGAAGTCTGGATGGATTTCAAAGTCTTATTCAGGATCGACATAAGGATCGTATTTCCCTTGTCTACTGCAAATAATGTATTTGCAGTTTTGGTCAGAAACACACTGTGCATTTTTTTGTCATTGACATAATCCATTGCCTGTCCGGACCTGGCAATAAAACAGTCTGCGTTCCCATTACGGATTGCCTGCTCCGCATCTTTTATCGAATTATATTCTTTAATATTCCAATCTGGATAATTATAAGTAACATACCATTTATATTTGGAATTTTCTTTTGCGATGGCAACTGTATTTTCTGCACTTTCGTTAAAAGCCTCCTGTGCAGTCACAGCAGCGAAGGGAAGCGATAAAACAGTATTGGATAATGATAAGCCATTCTTTTCGGCATAATAGGGATTCTGATCGACATGAAAAATCATATCAATTTTATCGTCCCTCACTGCCTGTATCAACGCTTCCTGCGAATCCAGTCCAACCAGATCAAATTCCAGTGGCTGCTCAAAACAATTCGAAGCATATTCAACATAATCATTAACCACACCCATCAATTTGCCACTATGTGGATCAACTGCACTGAAACCCGGATCATTTTCCAGATATCCTACCCGGATTGCCCCATGTTGTTTCAACCACTCCTGCTCATCACTGGAAAGGACTGCAACAGACTGAGTTGCAATATACTGTTTATAAAGATCATCGGAATAAAAAGGTTTATCATTTTCCATAGCACGCATGGCACTGCCAAGTTCTTCTTTCAGATCAGGACGGTTTTTATTGATTCCATAATAAATCTCAGATCCACCTGTTGTAAATACTGCGGACAAACCTGTATTTACCCAGATAGACGTCTCTGTGGAAATTACTCCCTGGATCTCATGTTTTCCAAACATTTCCATTGCCTGATCCATACTGTTTACAAATACATGCTTTGTTTTTACATTATATTTTTTCTCCCAGTCATAAAACTGCGTTGTCTGCACACTGTTCTCCATCATGGCAATAGACTGGCCATTTAAGCTTGAGATATCTGATGCTGAAATATCTGAATTTGCCAGATCTGCATAGAGATAATACTTTTCTTCCCCCATCGGAAGGTCTGAAAACAACATAGTTTTAGCACGTTCATCCGTATAGGACAGGGAACTCATCAGGTCAATCTCACCATCCTGCAGCTTTTTCAACAGTTCTTCCCAGTTTCCGGTTACATAATCATAATCCCAGCCAGTATAGGCAGACACCGCCTGCTCATACTCATAGCCATAACCACTCCGGTTTCCGTTCTTACCTGTGATATGGTAAGAATCTTCATACCAGCCAACCTTAACCACCTCAGAATGTGCTTTATCTGTACTGGTTTTTTCTGCCGCTTCACGGTCTGCCTCTGAACCTGCTGCCCTGGCTGGGACTGCAAGGAATATGATACAAAGAATACCGCACAATAAAAGGCTGCCGCATTGTCGGATCCTGCTCTTTTTTCTATTACCTGCATTCATTCTGTTACTCATCTATTTCTTCCTTTTCCGGCAATCGAAATTGTCTTACTGTATTTTCTGATTTAAAACCATTTGCAAAGTATCCTCTATTTTTTTACTGTCAATGGGTTTTGCAATATGTGCATTCATTCCGGCAACTATGCACTCCCTGATATCATCCTGAAATGCATTAGCTGTCATGGCAATGATTGGTATCTCTTTTGTATCTACACGGTTCAATTTCCTTATCTGTCTGGCTGCTTCTAATCCATCCATTACCGGCATCATGATGTCCATAAAAATAAAATCAAATCTGCCTGGAACTGACTGGGAAACAATATCCACAGCCTCCTTATTATCATTATCAAATATTGTCTTGATCTCTTCTCTGGTCCAGCCAAGAATAGAAAGAAACCTGTCACTGATATATAAGAATGGATGACCTTCTTCCAGAGAACATCTGTGATAACCACCAGATATTTGATTGATTGTCGCCTGCGACAGGATATTTTGCTCTTCCAGTTTCTTATGCCGTTCCACGAAAGACGTCATATCATAGCAGGCGCTGATAATCGCCAGTTTCCCCTCATCTGTCCGTATGACTTTTCCTTTATCAACCGTCCAGAACCAGGATCCGTCTTTTCGCGGCATACGATATGTGGTCTCATAGGTTAATCCCTCATAGTACTTGCCCCCGATATCTTTTATGACCTGTTCTCTGTCATCAGGATGAATCGTATGAATAACTTTTCCATCAATTGCTTCAACCAGTTCTTCCACTGTATCGTAACCAAGCATCAATGCCATTTCTTCATTGGCATAGTAAATCGGAAACTCATCCTCACAATATCCGCCGATCAGCCCCTTGGTTTCCCCCATGCTCATAAAATCTGCAAGCATCTCTTTTTGTACTTTTTCTGGTATTATTAACTGTTTCATATTCCTCACCCTGTATCCTTCAGCCTGATTTCAGAACTATCTCCGATAGCTTTATAGCATTCCTGCTTTTTTTGCTTTTATTCCGTCCTCCTTGAACGCATTTGCTGTCATGGCAATGATCATATCTTTGCATCCTCTCTGTCCAGAGACCAGATCATAATGTCCATAAGAATAACAACAAATTCACCAGATTCACCTTTTCTGAATAGCTCAACAACATTCTGGCCATTCCATGCTTTTGTCACATCAGTACCTTCATTCCGAAGCACAAATTCAGCAATTTCCATATTCAGCTTATTATCTTCTGCCGTATCTCCAGTTGATAAATGAATTCCTCAAAAAAATACTGTCAAACAGACAGTGCATCTCATTTTATGCAACTGGCTGCCATTTTACAGGCCCTGTAGCTTTGCGTCCCAGACTTTCATCTGGTTTGCCAATCATCCTTTTAAAACTTTTAAAATCATACAAAAAAATTAATTTTATTATACTTCCTCACTCCACTTTGCACAAGAAAAACATTACCGTTTTAACGTTCAAAAACAAAAAAAGAACAGTCGATACATATACCGAACTGTTCTCCTACTTCCGAAGTCCACGCAGCATTGACATTACTGTTTCCTGCTCATTTGTACTCAGATCGTTCCATATCCCTAGAACTTCTTTCTGCTCTTCTGTCAGATTCTCTGAATGATATTGTCAATATTAGTTGACACATTTTCCTCAAGGATTTTGAACCCTATGCTACTTCCTTCAGGGAATCGTAATATTGTTGTCTTTTGATCATTGGGGGAAGACCTCTATTAGTGGAGCAGATCCTCCTGTTATTCCAGTAACTGGTGAAATATCTCCAGATGATTGTCTTAAGTTCATCCGTAGTCATTTTCTCTGTATCATAACGATCATATAGCAGTTCTGTTTTCATTCTTGCCCACATGCTCTCACACCGGGCATTATCGTGGCACCTGCCACCTGCGCTGTTCATAATTTCTTTAGCGAGTTTCACCGCCTGTACTTTGTATTCATGGTCATATTGTCTGTTTCCTGCCATTTTGTCCACTCTCCTTATCCTCTTGATTATATCTCAAATCCTTGAGAATGAGGTGTCAACTTTTTTTATACCACATCAAAAGGACATCTGTTTGTGTGATGGCAAGCTCTTCCATCACACGATCAGATGTCCTTTTTCTACTGTTACCCTATCTCTTCTCTTTCCAATGCATCCATCCATTGCTTCCAGTTCATCTCATGCTCTGAAACACGGATTCTCTGTTTCACCACTGGACTATGCTTCAATTTTTCTGCCAGAATCCCCGCAGAAGCTGCATAGGCATCCTCTTTGGAATACTCCAGACATATTTTTAAGGAAATCTCTCCATGTTTCTCAAGCGGCAGATTCTCGAAAAGTGTATTCAGATCATATTCTGTACCCCGGAGTTCTTCCAGCTTCCAGGTTCCGAATGCATTCTCTACCTGCTTATGAAGTTCTTCCGGAACCCTCTCTTCTGTCAGAGAACCACAGCTGTAGGATGCAGCCATTTGATACTGTTCCGGATGTCGAAAAGCCGCCCGCAGCGCTGCATACCCGCCTTCCTTTACACCGATGATCATCTGGTTATTTAAGTCCACAGGGAAATAATCTGAAATCAGCTCAGGAAGCTCCTGGGTCAGCATCTTCTCATACGCAAATCCGTATTTCATATCCAGTCCATAGCTTAATTTCATATCCGGCATGACCACAAGGATTCCCTTTTTCTCTGCCATTTCTTCGATCCAGGTATGTCGCTGCCATGCAGTATGATCCATTCCAACCGGCGGAAGCAGCCATAATACCGGAAATTTTCTGTCTGGCCATGTCTCCACAGGAGCGATAACCGTCATGGAATTACATTCTGTCAGTGCTGAAGAATAAAAATGATTCAGGATCAGAGCCATGTTATTGACCTCCTTTCTGTACGACAGTATCCAGAAAATGATGGATCCACTCATCCCAGAAGACCCACTCGTGGACTCCCGGACCCTCGTGGTATTCATAATTATATGGATTTCCAGGGATACTTTCAAAGGTTTCCTTGATCTTCATCGCCACCGGATAACGGACATCCTCTGTTCCCATGGCATGATATACCTTCGGAACAACCGGATGCTTCTTTTCTGTCTCACGGATCAGCTTCAGGATATCGTACTCTGTTCCGGCCAGACTGTCAGAATCCGGCGTTCCATAGATATCCTCGTTACATTTGCGGTAAAAGATATCATCTCCGCTCTTAGAACGCCACAGACCCTCTAAAGGAGCAATCCCTCCTGTGGAGAGCATGCAGATCGTACCGTACTGCTCCGGCTTCTGCAGCCCTACCCACATCGCACCGCCGCCGCCCATAGAAAGACCGGCAATATAATGGTCCTCCCGCTTCCGGCTCATCTTCGGGAACAGTTTTTCGCAGAATTCCGGCAGTTCTCTGGATATGTAATCGAAATACCTTGGACCATGTACCATATTCAGATAACGGCTGTAGCTGACTTCCGGCATGATGACCATGATGCCAAGAGGTGCCGCATAGCGCTCGATCGAAGTCCTCCGCATCCATATGGTATCATCATCGCTCCGCCCATGAAGAAGCCACAGAACAGGATAGTTTTCACTGTCCTCGCTTCCTGCCAGTCCGATTCCCTGCATCCGCTGCGGCATGATCACACAGATCTTGGTATCCATATTTAAAACGTCCGAATGAAAATTGATATGCATCAGTGCCATGAGTGATCCCTCCTAATCATTGTTCCTTGCTTTGAAATATTTCACAGGAACGTCCGGGTAGTTTGTGATAATTCCTTCACAATCCCATTCCACCAGTTTCTCCAGCCCTTCCATGCCATTGACTGTCCACGCATTGATACCAACCCCATGCGCCTTACATTCCTCTACATCCTCCTCTGTCAGGGTTGCGAAATCCGGATGATAAAATTCAAATCCAAAGCGTTCACAATAAAATCCTGCATATTTTAATCCCCGGTCACCAACTAAAGCACCACAAGGGATTTCCGGGGCCAGTTCCTTCATCCTCAGGATTGACAAATGGTTAAATGACGAAAAGATGATCCGATCCTCCAGACCATACTTGCGGATCAGAGCGATCGTTTTCTCTTCGATCTCCGGATAATAAATGATGCTGGTCTTTAATTCCACATTGGTAAACAATGACTGGTTCTTTGCCCAGGCACAGTACTCTTCAAAGGATGGGATCGGCTGAAATCCAAACTGATCACCTTTTACCCTGGCGGCATTGAATTTTTTTAATTCTTCATAGGTATAGTCCTTTACCCATCCGCTTCCGTCTGTGGTACGGTCGATCCTCTCATCATGGATCACCACCACCTGTCCATCCTTCGTCAGCTGAACATCCAGCTCAATTCCGACTGCACCGGTTTTTGCTGCCTCTTCAAAGGCCAGCATCGTGTTCTCCGGATACTTTCCGCTGTAGCCTCTGTGTGCCATTACCTTCATTCTGCTTTCCCTCACTTTCTGATCATCCACCTAAAGTCATAAGGCTTTAATGAAAGCTCTGTATCATATGTTTCATCATTTAACAGATCTGTCCATGTTTCCTGCAGCGAAACCTTTTTCGGAGCATCACTGAAATTATAAACGCCAAGCATCTCTTCGGTCTCTCCTGTCCGCAGAATGCCAAGGATCGAATCATCCTCCATATCCATGGTTCTTGCAAGCGCATCGGAAGAAAATACTTCATGCTCCATGCGGATCTCTTCCATCCTGCGAAGACCATAAAAGATACGGTTCTGGACCGTTCCCTCCTGCGGAATCTTCTCTGTCAGTTTCCAGTCAAACTGGCCTCTGTGGATATAACGGGAATCCTCTGCCTTCTCCGGATCCTCTTTATAATGGTTATCGTTTAATGCGCCGACCTCATCTCCGCTGTAGATCACCGGGATTCCGGACTGCTGCAGCATAAATCCATGCAGCATCAGATCCAGGCGGATCGCCTGATCCATTTTTCCTTCATCCTGCTTCTCCAAAGCCTCCTCAATCCCACACATGGAGGCAGTTGTTCCGCAGAAACGGGCATCTCTGCTGACCGGATCATCATTATAGAGAACACCTCTGCTGAAGCTTTCTTTATATTTTCCTGTAAAGAAATCATTTAAGAACTGCTTATGGGCCACCTGATCCATGCCCCAGCCTCCAAGACTGTCATAATCCAGTCCCCAGCCGATATCATCATGACACCGCAGATAATTCAGGAAGGTATATTCGCCCGGCAGATGATACACACTGTCAAGCTGTTTTTCCAGAAGTCTGGTATCCTTCGTTGCCACAGTGTTCCAGATGGTTGCCATGGTCGTCACATTGTAGAGCATATGGCACTCCGGCTTCTCTGGCGTTCCAAAATAAGGCACGACCTTTTCCGGTTCCATCACCACTTCACCAAGCAGCAGAATTCCAGGACACACGATCTCACCGATCATACGCATCATCCGGACGATCGTATGGACCTTCTGCAGATTTCTGCAGGAGGTTCCAAGCTCTTTCCAGATGTACGGAACCGCATCGATCCGGATGATATCAATGCCCAGATTTGCAAAATACAGGAAATTATACATCATCTCATTGAAAACCACAGGATTCGCATAATTTAGATCCCACTGATAGGGATAAAACGTGGTCATGACCACTTTCTCAATCTCCGGAAGCCAGGTGAAATTACCAGGAGCTGTGGTTGGAAATACCTGCGGGACTGTTTTTTCAAACTGTGACGGGATATCCCAGTTATCATAAAAGAAATAGCGGTCCTGGTACTCTTTTTCCCCTGCTCTTGCACGCTTTGCCCACTCATGATCTTCGGAAGTATGGTTCATGACAAAATCCAGGCAGATGCTGATCCCCTGTTTCCGGCATTCCGAAGCCAGTGACTCCAGATCCCGGACCGTTCCCAGCTCCGGCTGTACCTTTCTGAAATCTGCCACTGCGTATCCACCGTCAGAACGGTCCTTCGGAGATTCCATCAGTGGCATCAGATGAAGATAATTGATCCCGCACTCCTTTAAATAATCCAGATGCTTCTTAACCCCTTTTAAATTGCCTCCAAACATCTTCGTGTACATCATCATGCCCAGGATATCGCTTCCCTTATACCAATCCGGGTCTGCCTCCCGGGTCAGATCAGAAGCTTTTAATACCTTTTTCCTGGTGTCATAGAATTGTTTCATAGAAGCGCACAATTCATCAAAATGCTCCTGAACGTCATACAATTCCATATAAAGCCATTTCAACTCATCGATATGCTTTTGAAACCTTGCTTCATAAATCTCTTCCTCTTTTTTCATACCATAAACCTCAATTTCATTTCAGAATTGTCTGGCATTGTTACTGCAAAAGGCTGCAGTGATATTCTTTTCCTTCCGGTCTTCCAACCCTTCTGTCCCATGGACCACTGTAGATCTGCACAACGATGCCATCGTTCTCCTTTTTCATGGTAAATACCTGATAGTATTCTCCATTTACCATACGGATCTGCATGCAAAGTCTTCCATCTGAAAGCCACCTTGCAGCCGTCCACACCTCATAATCTCCCCACAGGGAACAGAGAAGCCCCCGTTTGGGCTCCGCCCCATCTCCTACCGGGAGTCTTCCGCGGTTGCAGTTATCTTCAAAGCAAAGCACGATCCCGTCATCTGTCTGTTCCAGCCGAAGCGACTGGATACCAGTTCTGTGCTGTTCTGTCCAGGTCGAGGTATAGCAGTTGTTCACTCGGCTTTCTGCCAGCACCGACACCTGGTTTTCCGGAAACACGATCGTTTTTCCAAGAAGCTCTGTCCAGAGCTTTTCTGTCTGCGCAGGAGTCGTCTCATGCTCCAGCGGCCACGCAATATGTAACGATGCTTTTCTTTGTTCCAGTTCCCGTTCTGTCTGTTCGGAATCCTCATCTGCGCCCTTCATGGCCGGAACCAGATATTTCCAGACCAGCCGCAGCACTGCTTCTGTATATGCCTCGCCGCAGGTCGTCACAACAGACGCATCGTAATCCTTAAGCACGATGCCAAACTGTCCAAACATGCCGTCAAACCGGAAGGTGTTTGGTATCTGGCACATCCATACCTGGAAACCATATCCGCACTTCCAGTCCTCCCAGTCCGGATTTGAAGCATCCATGCTCTTCTCAAACTGCATCGTTGTCATCCGTTCGATCCAGTCCTCTGGAACCAGCTGCTTTCCATTCCATTTTCCTTTATTTAAATACAGAATCGTGATCTTGGCCATATCCTCGGTCTTCAGACGGCTTCCGCCGCCGCCCTGGTCTTTTCCGGAAGTACAGCTGTCACAGTCCACTCCATAGATTCCCATTGGCTCTAAAACCCGGAACCGCAAGAACTGGAACAGATTATAGCCGGTCACACGTTTCACAACTGCCGCCAGCATATTGGTTCCCATCGAATCATACATAAACACGGTTCCCGGTTCATGCACGATCGGATATTCTAAAAAAGTACGGACTTCATCATCACACCCATGACGGTCCGGAACATCCGGATGACCGTTGCTCATCGTTAGCAGGGTCCGGATCGTGATCTGCTCCAATTTTCCGTCCTGGTCATCCACCTGATATTCTGGAAAATAAGAGATCAGAGAATCCTCCAGTGATATCCGCTTCTCTCCCTCCAGAATACCAATGGCAGTCGCCGCCAGGCCCTTCGTGAAAGAATGCATCAGATGTACCTCATCCATCTGATATGGCTTCCAGCTGCACTCGTATGCCACTTTTCCGTGACGGGTAAGCATCAGGCTGTGAAGGTGGTAGCCTCCGGCCTGGATCTCATCCAGAAATTTTTGTACCCCAGAAGCAGAAATTCCCGCTTCCTTTAAGCTGCAGCGCTCCAATCTACTTTCCATATTCTCCTCACTTGCCTCCTGATTCTATGCAAAAGCTTTTTCTTTTCCCTGTTCCGTATAAACGATCTTCCATTCTTTTGTCCGGAGATCCGCATCCAGCTGTGCCCATTCCTGCTCTTTGCTCCAGCAGACAGAAAGTGTATAAGGATCGCTGTCTAAAATCCGGAGTTCTCCATCAAAAGCTGGATGAGTATTTCGCAGCTCCATCATACGAAGCAATTTCTGTACCACCGGCTGCCTGCATGCTTCCTCAGCCTGCTCTTTTGTGTAATATCTCCGGTTAATATCACGGCCGCCACCAGTCTTTTTTAACAGCTCCAGATCATTAACCCCTGCCAGCATGCCCATATAATAGACCATCGGAATGCCAGGTGTAAAAAACTGGATCGCCCTGGCTAACAGATACACATTTTCATCCTCATCCAGAGCAGAGAAATAAGAACAGTTCACCTGATATGCATCAAAATAAGTATGAGAGGATTTGGTGCTGATGCCCTTTGTGACAGAGCTGATCTCATACAGCCTCTCCAGTGTCCGGTCAATTTCATCATCCGGAATAAGATGATAAGTATCCATTACCCCGATCCCATCATGGGTATCCAATGTTGTAAACTGGTGCTTCGGACAGATCTTCATCCAGTTTTTCAGATAAATGGCATCGCCAAAATACAATGCCTGCAATACCAGGAGCGGCAGTGCAAAATCATACACATCATATCCTCTGGCATCCAGCTTTAACTGGGTAAAATATGTCTCATGGATCTCCGGAAGCGCTTTGATCCCATACGGCGCCATCATATCCTGAGTTTCCTTTAACAGGTCCCAGACCTCCGGTTCCAGGAAAAAGCAGCTGGTTCCGGGCTTCTTGGTCGCATAGCCGAATGCATCCAGCCGGATCAAAGCCGCGCCATGTTTTGCCAGGAATTCCAGATTTTTACGGATAAATTCTTTTACCTTTGGCTGGCTGCAGTCCAGATCGATCTGTTCTGAGCTGAAGGTACTCCAGATCAGTTCACTGCTCCCATCTGCAAACTCTGCCTTCACAGACGGACCACCGGCCTTTCTCTTATAGATCTTTTCCAGCTGTTCCTGTGTCGGATATCCGTTTTCCCAGAAATCTTGAAAACGGATAAAGAAATCCCGGTATTCTGACTCATCTTTTTTCTCCAGATAATCCAGATATTCCGGACTGTGGGCAGATACGTGATTGATCATATAGTCGTACATCAGATAATACTTCGATGCCAGACGCTCAATATCCTCCCAGTCACCAAAGGCCGGATCTACTTCCCGGTAAGTCATTGGCGCAAATCCACGGTCTGCAGAAGATGGAAAAAACGGTAAGATATGCAGTCCGCCAATGGCTCCCTTTACTTGTGTTGTTAAAATCTCTTCCAGTTCCTTTAAATTCTTTCCCATGCTGTCCGCATAAGTGATCAGCATGATCTGATTACTTACTTTCTTAAAACTCATGTCGTTTTCCTTTCTACAAAAGACACAGAAACCACCTGGCTTTCCGGCACCTGTTTCCCTTCGATCAGCTCCTCAACCGTATCCATCGCTGTCTTTGCCAGCCCTTTAATATCCTGATGGACCGTTGTCAGCGGCGGATATAAAAGACGGCTGAGACAAATATCATCATATCCAACAATTTTGATATCCTCCGGAATCCGGTATCCCAAGGTTCCCGCCATCTGGATACACTGGGCTGCAATGATATCTGAGCTTGCAAAAATTCCGTCCATATCCGGATTTTCCATAAAAATCCGGTTGATCAAAGGCATATATTCCATATCCCACAGCATCTGCTCACTGGCGGAATATACCTTACAGGCCACGCCCTGCCGTTCACATTCTTTTATAAACGCAGTCATTCTTGCATCCGCCGACAGATGCAGATCCTGCTGTCCACTGATGTGGACCATACGTTTACAGCCTTTTCCGATCAGATGGCGGGCTGTCATGTAACCGCCCTGGACATCATCCGAATGGATCACAGGAAGACCGGAAAACTCGTTATTCAGCGTCACTGCCGGAACCCGAAGCTCCTCCAAAAATTCTCTGCTCAGAAAATGTGACGCATAAAAGATTCCATCCACCATATTTCTTCTTAAAATATCCATGCAGCGTTTTTCTTTTTCTTCATTATAATCAGAAGCAACTACCATCAATTTATAACCACGGCGATAGGTTTCATCCTCACACGCATGCACCAGTTCGCCAAAAAAAGGATGCTTAATCGTAGGTACGATCAATCCCATGATATTCAGACTGTTTTTTCCAAGTGCGCGGGCTACATCATTTGGAAAATATCCCAATTCCTCCATCGCATCATGAACCGCCTTTTTCGTCGCCTCACTTAAAGGTCCTCTGTCGTTCATGACTCTGGACACGGTTGTGATCGATACTCCTGCCTTACTGGCAACATCTTTAATCGTAGCCATAAATTCTGTCCTTTCTGTAGGCTGCTGCTTTTACGATTTTACTGCACCTGCCACAACTCCGCCGATGATGTATTTCTGAAGGAAGATGTACACCACAATAATTGGTGCCACGATCATAACCAGTGCAGCCATGATTTTTCCAAGGTCATTGGAGAATGTTCCATAGAAGGTACGGATCGCCAACGGCAATGTGTACAATGCTTTCTTTCCTAATACCAGGTTTGGTAACAGATAGTCATTCCAAAGACCTAACGTATTTAAAATTGTGATGGTTGATAAAATTGGCTTCATCAGTGGAAGTACAATTTTAAAGAAAATCTGTAATCTGGTACAACCATCGATTTTTGCTGCCTCCTCCAATGCCATAGGAACATTTGTTTTAATAAATCCATGACACATAAATATGGCCATACCCGTTCCGAATCCCAGGTTCATAAAGATCAATGTCGCCCTGGAATTTAAGATTCCAAAAATATTACCGTAAATAGAAACCAGCGGAATCATGATAACCTGGAAGGGAACTACCATGTAAGCCACGATCAGTGCAAAGAAGATCCGGCATGCCAGCCAATTGGTTCTCACAAATAAATATGCAGCCATGGATGAGCATAACAGGATCAGGAATACACTGACACCTGTTATCAAAATGGAATTAAAGAATGCAGCTCCAAAATCCATTTCCGTAAATGCCTTCACATAGTTAACAAGCTGGGCTCCTTTGTCATCAATCAGCATCAAAGGATTTTTAACAATATTAACCTTTCTCTTCAAGGAATTGATAATGACCAAAATAAATGGCATCATATAAAACAAAAACATAAAGACAACAAAAATGGTCTTAACTACATCCATAACCAGTTTTTTTGTGCCGCCTACCTGAACTGATTTTACCTCTTTTGCCATTATGCCTCAACCTCCTTTGACTTTCCTACTGAAATCTGGATAAAGGCGATAATACCCATTACCAGGAATAATACCAGCGCTTCTGCCTGTCCGATTCCATACAGATGATTCTCAAATGCCTGCGTATAAATGTGCATAGCTGCCATCTTGGTACTGTCATAAGGACCACCTGCCGTCAACGCCAGGTTCAGGTCATAAACCTTAAAGCATCTGGTCAGAGACAGGAAAATACAGGTAACAAATGCTGGTACCATCATCGGCATCGTGATATGTCTGGTGATCTGGCCGGAGGTTCCTCCATCGATTTTTGCTGCCTCGATCAGATCCTGAGGTACGCTTACAAAACCAGAAATATAGATCAACAGCATATATCCAGAATACTGCCAGGTTGTTACGATCACCATGGCAGCAAAGGCTCCCTGTGGGGAAGAAAGCCAGGATTTTGCAAAAATCGGAAGATTTAAAATGCTGTTCAAATCCACCAGTACCCTAGAAAAAATAAACTGCCAGATATATCCCAGAACGATTCCACCGATCAGGTTTGGTGTAAAGAAGCCTGCACGAAGGAAATTCTGTCCCTTGATCCCGCTGGTCAAAAGATATGCCAAGCAGAATGCAATCACATTAATAAAAATAACGGATAAAAATACATATTTTACTGTGATCCAGAGGGAAGTCCAGAAAGCAACGTCTTTAAACACAGAGATATAATTCGCAATGCCGACAAATGGTTTTGCATCACTGAATCCATCCCAGCTTGTGAAGGTCAGATAGATTCCATAAACCATCGGAAGCATAACCACCAGAACAAACGAAATCACTGCAGGTCCTGCAAATAGCAGAAAGGTACCTAATTTACTGCTGAATTTTTCTTTACTTTTCATACTTTTTCTTCCTTTACCATTTCTATTCCGTCATCGGCAGCTCCGATGATAGAAAAAGCGTGGTTTCGGGAGACATCTCTCCGAAACCACGCCTGTCTCCAGTCAATCATGAGTTTTAGTGGGCTTTAGTGGGTTTTCCAGAACTCATCCATCTGTTTTGCTACTTCTGTTCTGTCGATCTCACCTGCCAGATATTTCTGCATATACGCTGCAAGGCTGCTTCTGTGATCAGAAGGAAGCGGTACATACTCATTGGTTCTTCCCTGATCAACATAGGATTTTACACCCTTATTAAAATCATTTGTCAGATCCAAAGTAATATTGGTAAACGCCGGAACGATCTCACATTTCTCAACCAATACCTTCTGCCCAGCCTCATCATATACCAGCCAGTTTAAGAACTCTTTTGCTGCTTCCTGCTGTTCTGGAGTTGCTTTTACATTATCAATTGCAAAGAACTTGGTTGCATTTGCATTAATCTTTCCTACAGATGGAAAATCACCATTAACAGGATAAGCCATAATGCCATATTCCATGGAACCATCAACATATTCTTTTGTGTCTGGCCATGCAAAGCTTCCATTTAACCAGAATGCTGCCTCACCTTCCGCTAAATAGCTTGCATTCAGGTCATAATCTGCTGCCAGTGGATCTGCTTTATTGATATTATCATCAATTAAGACATCCAGTGTGTCAAATACTGCATTAAATACTGCATTATCCTCAAACGTCGCATTACCTGCTTTTACATCCTCGAATAACTTCTGTGCATCTTCTTTCTTGCCGGTCTGCATCTTATATGTATACTGAATGAAATGCTGTCCAATGGACCAATCCTCGGAGTTTAAAATCACCGGTGTCTCCATACCACCTGCTTTTAATTCATCTAAAAGTGTTTTAAACTCATCTAAGGTCTGATAATCATCTGGATTAAACTCTTTACCAATAATATTCTCAATGGCAGTTTTGTTATAAAGAAGGCCAAATGCTTCAACACAGAATGGGAAACCATACAGTTTTCCATCAAGCTTTGCTCCTAACGCATCACCACCGTCTGCACTCCACTTCTCATCGCTTAAATCCAGAAGTTTTTCTGCCGCAATATCCATAACATTCGGATAATCGCAAAGCATCAGGGTTGCAGGATCGCCAGCTGCATACTTCTGTGCAATTGCCTCTCCCGGTTTATCTGTGGTATAGACCTCCATCTCCACACCAGTTGCATCCTGGAATTCCTTTGCAGCCTCATTAAAAGCATCCTCCAGCTCCGGTTTGCTGTTCATCATGGTGATCTTTACACCTTCTAAAGATGATCCGGCCTGTTCGTCCTTGCTTTCTGCCTCACTGGAAGCTGCTTCTGGAGAGGTTTCTGCAGCAGTTGTCTCTGTTGTTTTCTGTCCTGAGGAACATCCTGCTGCTGTAGTTGCTGCCATCGCCATTGCCATTGAAAGAGCTGCAAATCTTCTTAATTTCATAACTAACCCTCCATATTTTTGATACATTCCACGTAACCGCTCAATAGTTTCACAGTTACCCTTCCACATTTGTTTTTGTCAGATGCCCTCCGGAGTATGCTATCTTCACAAAAACCGTTTCGTTTATTTCTTGTGGTTTTACTATATACCTTTTTTGCACATATGTCAACCGTTTTCATAAAATTATTTTAGTGATTTTTATTTAATAATCTTTGTTTTTACGGTTTTCATGTGCTATTTTGTCGCAGAATGTGCATAATTTGACATATTTTTGTATTTTTTATATGATCGTGTCGTTTGCTGGTGTTAATCGTTTCCATTTTTAGAGAATAAAGGACTGAATCACCGACATTTTTCACAGATATCTGTCTCATATATCTCTGCAATTTTCTCAATAAATCAAGCCTTAATCTTTCTAACGAAATAAAAAATAGGCTTCGCCTATTCAACTCCCCTGCCCCTCAATCGAGGGCACTGAAAAAGTAGATAGTACCGCCTATGTTTGATATAATATAGATATCAAGTATAGGCGGTGTTTTTATGATTGAACAACAGCAGAAATTAGTACTTAGTCCTTACATGGAAATATATGAACTGGTGGTTCCAAAAGACAACCTGCTTCGTCAGATAAAAGAACTGGTTGATTTTGAATTTATTTATGATGAATTGCTTGATAAATATTGTCTTGATAATGGACGTAATGCAGTTCCGCCTATTCGAATGTTTAAGTACTTGCTTTTAAAAGCTATCTATGATTTATCTGATGTTGATGTCGTAGAACGTTCTAAGTATGATATGTCATTTAAATACTTTTTGGATATGGCACCAGAAGAAACTGTTATTAACCCCAGTTCTTTGACAAAATTTCGTAAACTACGTTTGAAAGATATGAATCTGTTGGATATGTTGATTTCAAAGACGGTTCAGATTGCATTGGATAAAAAAATAATAAAATCAAAATCTATTATCGTAGATGCCACTCATACGAAATCAAGATACAATCAAAAAACACTCCGACAGACACTTCAAGAGCAATCAAAAAACCTACGCCGTACCGTTTACGAAGTAGATGAAACAATGAAGGAAAAATTTCCAAACAAAAATACGGAAGATTCTCTGGAAAAAGAGTTGGAATACTGCAAACAACTACTTTCTATTGTAAAAGACAATGAAGACGTGTGCAGTTACCCTAAAGTGCAAGAAAAGCTAAATTTATTGGAGGAATCTGTCAAGGATGATCTTGAACATTTAGAAACTTCAAAAGATAACGATGCAAAGATTGGACACAAAACAGCGGATACCTCTTTCTTCGGATATAAAACCCATATAGCTATGACGGAGGAACGAATTATTACAGCTGCGACCATTACCAGTGGTGAAAAAGTAGACGGAAAAGAATTGCCAGCTTTGGTTCGGAAAAGCAGAGCTGCGGGAATGAATGTTGAAACTGTGATTGGTGACAAAGCCTATTCAAGTAAGGAAAATATTGATGCTGCAAAGGATAATCATTATGAGCTTATCTCCCGGTTAAACAGTATTGTTACCCAAGGGAATCGTACAAAGCCAGATGAATTTGAATTTAATAAAGATGCCGGAATGTATCAATGTAAAGCAGGACATCTGGCGATTCATAAATATCTTGATAAGCGAAAAACAGAAGGAAAGAATCCTCGAATGACATACTTTTTCGATATAGAAAAATGTAAAAGATGTCCTTATAAGGCTGTCTGTTATAAAGAAGGAGCAAAAAAGAAAACCTACACAGAAACATTAGTTTGTGATTCACATAGTGAGCAGGCTCAATTTCAGGAAACTGCACATTTCAAAGAAATGGCGAAAGAGCGCTATAAAATAGAGGCAAAAAATAGTGAATTAAAACATAGGCATGGTTATGACGTTGCGTCATCATCAGGTCTTATTGGCATGGAAATGCAGGGAGCTATGGCTATATTTGCAGTAAATCTCAAGAGAATTATTAAGCTGATAAGTGAAAAATAAAAAGAATCCGCATGCAAGACAAGAAATCAGCAATAGAAAGAACATAAAATCCACCAGAATAAATTTAGACTGGTGGATTTTATATGTGCATTAAAATTTGAAATTTAGAGCGGTAGGGGGAGTATCCCAAAGTTTGTGTAAACCTTCAAATTGATGTAAGATAGACTTACCAGTTTGGAGGTTTATTTTATGG
>NZ_CAXSLG010000008.1:0-193004 GCF_964238185.1 Lachnoclostridium sp. Marseille-P6806 | reverse complement strand
AGTTCTGGCTTTCCATTTTGAACGGACTGAAAAACCGTGGCGTAGAAGATATCCTGATCGCATGCGTAGACGGCCTGACAGGCTTTCCACAGGCGATTGAAGCCGTTTTCCCGGATACTGAGATCCAACAGTGTATCATTCATCAGATCCGGAATACGACAAAGTTCGTTTCTTACAAGGAACTCAAGCCGTTGATGGCTGATCTGAAACGTGTATATGCAGCTCCAACGGAAGAAATCGCACGGGCTGAACTGGATAGTTTTGATGAGAAATGGAGCGGGAAATATCCCAAAATCGCAAAATCATGGAAGGATAACTGGGCGAATCTTTCAACGTATTTCAAGTATCCGGAAGCGGTCCGCCGCTTAATTTATACCACGAATACCATCGAGGGATTTAACCGGCAGCTGCGGAAGGTCACGAAATCCAAGACGGTATTCCCTTCGGATGAGAGTCTCCTGAAAATGCTGTATCTGGCCATGGTGGATATCACGAAAAAATGGACTGGACACCGACAGGATTGGGGACAGATCCATTCGCAGCTGGAAATATTTTTTGAAGAACGATTATCCGGATTATAAGCTGTTTCTGGCCTTTCAGGGCTGGCCTAGCCAGCCCTGCTTGACATGTCTGGAAACTGCATTATAATACAAGCAAGGGCAGAACCTCAAAAAATCGGCTCTGCCCAGAATAACTAATGACATATCTTATATCAGTTTTTTGAATTTACACAAAACTTGAAACGGTCTCGTTTATGCGGCTTTCCGGCTCCCTGTTTACTATTCAAATTCAATCGTCCCCGGCGGCTTCGAAGTCAAATCGTAGAATACCCGATTTACTCCCTTCACCTCATTGATAATTCTGCTCATTACCTTCTGCAGAACCTCCCATGGGATTTCCACTGCCTCAGCAGTCATAAAATCAATAGTACTTACCGCGCGCAGAGCAACTGCATAGTCATAGGTTCTCTCGTCTCCCATGACACCTACAGAGCGCATATTGGTAAGAGCTGCAAAATACTGGTTAATCTTCTTATCATAGCCGGCATTTGCCACTTCCTCACGGAAGATTGCATCGGCATCCTGGACAATCTTTACCTTTTCCGCTGTTACCTCGCCTACAATCCGAACACCAAGTCCCGGACCAGGGAAGGGCTGACGGAATACCAGGTATTCCGGAATGCCAAGCTCCAGACCTACCTTGCGCACCTCATCCTTAAACAGATCTCGAAGAGGCTCGATAATCTCCTTAAAATCTACATAGTCCGGCAGTCCGCCTACGTTATGATGAGACTTAATCACAGCCGACTCGCCGCCCAGGCCAGATTCTACCACATCTGGATAAATCGTTCCCTGTACCAGGAAGTCCACCGTACCGATTTTCTTGGCTTCTTCTTCAAATACGCGGATAAATTCTTCTCCGATTATTTTCCGCTTCTGCTCCGGATCCTCAATCCCGGCCAGCTTTTTGTAATAGCGTTCCTGGGCATTGACACGGATAAAATTCAGGTCATAATCACCAGCGGGACCGAATACGGTTTCCACCTCGTCACCTTCATTTTTTCTCAGCAGACCGTGATCCACAAATACACAGGTCAGCTGTTTTCCAATGGCTTTTGAAAGAAGAACGGCTGCCACGGAAGAATCCACACCTCCGGAAAGGGCACAAAGTACACGGCCGTCTCCTACCTTCTCTCTGATTGCCTGAATCGATTGTTCTACAAATGCATCCATTTTCCAGTCGCCGGCACATCCGCATACATTGTATACGAAATTGGACAGCATCTTGGTTCCCTCTTCTGTATGAAGAACCTCAGGATGGAACTGAATTGCATAGAGATTCTTTTCTGTACACTGCATTGCAGCTGC
Organism: Lachnoclostridium sp. Marseille-P6806; assembly: GCF_964238185.1. Taxonomy (NCBI): domain Bacteria; kingdom Bacillati; phylum Bacillota; class Clostridia; order Lachnospirales; family Lachnospiraceae; genus Lachnoclostridium; species Lachnoclostridium sp. Marseille-P6806. The sequence goes on along the minus strand of NZ_CAXSLG010000008.1, from coordinate 191,136 downwards.
AGGACAATTATCCGTATAGGCTGTAATCTCAAATCCTGGTGCAATCTTTTCAATATAGTCATTGTGACTCATCCAGCAAATCGTCTTTTCTGCTACATTGGTAAACAGCTTGCAGTTCTGATCCACTGTCACCTCAATTTTTCCATACTCACGGACCGGTGCCTTGCAGACATGTCCGCCCAAAACGTGCATCATCAGCTGAGCGCCGTAGCACAGTCCAAGCACAGGAATTCCCATTTCAAACAGTTCTCTGCTGCAGGCAGGAGCCCCCTCTTCGTAACAGCTGTTGGGGCCTCCGGTAAGAATAATTCCTTTCGGATTCATCTCCCGAATTGCAGCAATGTCGGTTTTATAGGAATATATTTCACAGTAAACGTTGCATTCACGAACACGGCGGGCTACCAGCTGATTATACTGACCGCCAAAATCAATGACAATGATTTTTTCTCTGTTCACGAGCTTTCCTCCTACTTTCCGTCAAATTATAACAACGTTCATTATACAAAATTTAAAGATAAGATACAATAAAAATTATTTCGAAAATTTCCATAAATATTCCGCACATAACCCTATGTTTATTGACATCCGAAAACAGTACAGGTAATTTTCCCTATTAGCACTTCCCTTTCTGATCCGTTTCCCGTACAGCTTCGTTTGGCCCACGCAAAAGCTGCACCTCCTCTGCCAGAAGTCTGATATTTCCAATCAGAGGATCAAACGCTCCGTAATGATAAAGATTCATCACAAAAATTCCGATGGGAACAGCCAGAATCATACCGGATATTCCATGAACCTTAAATCCCAGATACAGAAAAATCAGGGTCCACAAGGGCGGAAGTCCCATAGAATCTCCCACAATTTTCGGCTGTATGACCTGACGAACCACCTGTGTCAGCACATACAGCAGAGCAAGTCCTGCTGCCAGAGCATATTTTCCAGACAGCAGCTTGATAAGAGCCCATGGAATCAGAACGGTTCCTGTTCCAAACAAAGGCAGAAAATCAAGCATAGATACTAAAAATGCCAATAAAAATGCATAGTTTATATTTAAAATCAGAAAACCGGCAAGAAGCATGGCTCCCACCACAAACATGATTTTAAACTGGGCCATAAAATATCCGCCTATGAGACGTTTTGCATCGCCTTTCAGATGGCTGTAATACTGATTTCCTTTTTCCGGCAGATGCTTTCTCCAAAATTCGATGATTTTGTCTCTTTCTGCGATAAAAAAGTAAGAAGACAAAATCGTTACAACCACATTAACCAGCACCCGCGGAAGCCGCATTGCTGCATTGCCGGCAGCCTCTACTGTAGGCGAAGCTATTTTCTGTACCAGAAAGCTCAGTCCCTGACCTACATTTCCGGCAAATTCCTGCCAGGACTGCCGGACATTGGCCGGAAGCATCCGAAACAAATCATCAAACCGGGCAAATACATTCTGCACCTCTGCGGCTGCCACTGCATACAATTCCGGCAAATCCTTCGCCAGATCGCAGGCCTGATACCACAGTCTGGAAATCAGAAAATACATCAGCCCAATTACCGCAGCCAGAACTGCAACTACAATCAAAGCTGAGCTGTGCTTTCGAACCAGCTTTAACCGCCGCTCCAGCATCCGCACCAGAGGATTGGCAATCAGGGCAATGATCCAGCCAATTACAAAGGGCATAAAGAATACAAGCAGCTTCGGCCCCAGCACACATACCAGACCGATTTCTGCCAAAGGAATAACAATATTCAGGATGATTCCTAAATAATATTTCCCATCCTTCAATCTATCACCTTCTCATTTTCTTGCTGCAAATATGTTTCAAGGAAAGCAAACAATGCCTCCATTTCCTCTCTTGTTCCAATGGAAATCCTCAGATAATTTTCCAGCTTTGGCTGTTTAAAATATCTGACAAAAATCTGATTTTCCCGCAGCGCCTCAAAAATTTCCTCTGCCTTTGCCGTTTTATGAGAGGCAAAAATAAAGTTTGACATAGAGTCCGGAAATGTAAAGCCCAACCGCTCTAACTGCTTTTTCGACCACTCCCTTGTCTCTATAATCTTCTTCAATGTCTTCTTGAAATATGCATCGTCCTTCACTGCTTCTTTTCCAAGAATCAGGGACGGCATATTCATGGTATAGGAATTATAGGAATACTTAACATCATTTAACGCCCGAATCAGTCTGGGATTTCCTATAGCAAAGCCAATTCGGATTCCAGCCATGGATCTGGATTTGCTGAAGGTCTGCACTACCAGAAGATTCTCATACCTGGGAACCAGAGACAGGGCGGAAACACCGCCAAAATCAATATATGCCTCATCTACAATCACAATGCTATCCTGATTGGAACGTACAATCTTCTCCACCTCATCCAGAGAAAGCAAAAGACCTGTAGGCGCATTGGGATTCGGAAAAATAATTCCTCCGTTTTCTCTCAGATAATCCTCCGGACGAAGGACAAAATTCTCATCCAGAGCCGGAGTTTCAAAGGGGATCTGGAACAGTTCTGCCCATACCTTATAAAAAGAATAAGAAATATCCGGAAACAGAATGGGCTTCTCAGAGTTAAAAAAGGTGAGAAAGCTCATTGCAATAACATCGTCAGAACCAACGCCCACAAAGACCTGATCTGTTCCCACATGGTAATATTCTGCAAGAGCAGCTACCAGCTCTCCTGCTGCCGGATCCGGATATTTTCTCAGACGATCATAGTCCATCTGCAAAAGAGCCTCTTTTACTCCCGGTGCAGGCGGATATGGATTTTCATTCGTATTCAGCTTAATTAACCGGTCTCCCTTTGGCTGATCGCCAGGAACATAGGGAACAACCTTTCTGATATATTTTTCCCAGCCGTACATAGATTTTTCCTCCTCATGGTCTTTCCAGGCAGTACCCTTCTTCTTCAGATGTGCCCGGATATTCTGTTTTCCCTGGATGCGAATCCTCATCCTCCTTCAACAGCCGTCTCTCCACACCACAGGACCCCTTCCAAAAGCTATACCAGCCCATACTCCTGTGCCAATGCCTCAAAGGCCGACATGGCTCTGGTAATCTGGTCTTCCGATACGCAATATGCAATCCGAACATATCCCGGACAGGCAAAGGAGCTTCCCGGAACTAACAAAAGATTATGCTTTTGCGCACGGGCACAGAAAGCTTTCTCATCCGGCTCCGGGGCCTTAACAAACAGATAAAATGCTCCCTCCGGCTTAATGCAGGAAAATCCCAGCTTTTTCAGTCCTTGATACAGAAGATTCCTGTTTTTATCATAAGCCTCCAGGTTGACCCGGGCATCTGCCTCAATGCACCGCTTAATTACCCTCTGCATCAGAGACGGGGCGTTGACACAGCCAAGAACACGGTTGGCAATCGTTGCTGCTGTAAATACTGCTTCACTATCTGTAAACTCATCCGGAATCACCAGATAGCCAATTCGTTCACCCGGAAGAGACAGGGATTTACTGTAGGAATAGCACACTACCGTATCTGCATAGTACTTTGTCACATAAGGCACCTCTACTCCGTCATAGGCCAGCTCTCTGTAAGGCTCATCGGAAATCAGTACCATCTCTGTTCCCAGCTCTTTTGTTTTCTGCCGCATAATCTCTGCCAGCCGAGTCAGTGTTTCATGGGAATACACTACACCAGTCGGATTATTTGGCGTATTGATAATAACCGCCTTTGTTCTGCCTGTAATCTTCTCTGCAAATTCTTCCAGATTCGGCTGAAAATCAGCAGTATTCGGAGAAATCACCGTAAGCTGGCCATCATAATTGCGGACATAATTGCCGTACTCTACAAAATACGGAGCAAATACAATGACTTCATCTCCCGGATTCAGAATCGTTTTTAAAATTACATTCAGTCCGCTGGCTGCACCTACCGTCATCAGAATATTCTTCTGACTGAATCTCGTACCAAACCGGCTGTTCAGCGACTGGGCAATCGTCTCTCTTACATCCTCATATCCGGCATTGCTCATATATCCATGAACAAAGGTGGACTCCTCCTCCCTCAAAGTATCCAATATGGCCTGCTCAACCTCCGGCGGCGCCGGAACATTGGGATTTCCAAGACTGAAATCATAGACATTTTCTGCCCCGTAAATAGCAGCCAGCCGTTTTCCCTCCTCAAACATCACGCGAATTACAGAATTATTCTCCACCAAGGGCTTCATTTTTCCGGAAATCATCAGTTATCATCCTCCTGCTTATTCTCTTATTCTTCCCCAATTCATTTTTCAAAGCTGTCCCATCTGTTTCCTACCTTCGCCGGTACTGGTTGAAATGATAATACAATGCCAGAATGCCCGTTACAATCAGATAAAACCAGGTTGTTGTATTGCTGAACCATGTAGTAAAAAACGAAAGCATCATATAGGCTGCAAATTGAGCATACAGCAGGTATCCTATGGGATTTTTCATTTCCCGCAGTTTTTCTGTCAAAAAATAGGCGACAGCCCCCAAAAGACAGGACAAAAAAAGCACTCCAATCCAACCAAAATCATAATAGGCATCATAAAACATAGTCAGTGTTGTCAGTTCCTTTTTATTTACATAAATCGGAAATTGAATCAGCTGCGGGAAGAAAAACTTCAGTCCTGTGAGAGCCCAAAGTGGAAACAGACTTTTCAGTCCCAGACTGTGTTCCGGAAGCGCCTCTACCAGACAGTTAAAATTATCATAATTATTTGCAATATACATATACGGCTGCGTAATAAAAATCGGCATTTTCTCATACTTCATTTCGAAAATTCCATTTAAATATGCAACATCATGACTTCTTGCCACAGTCAGAACCAAATATACAGGAATCAAAACCGCCAGCAGGCCCAGCAGATAAATCGGATGGAATGTTCTCTGAAGGGAAATATAGGTAAAGGCCGCCAAAAGCACAGCAAATACAAACTGAAATCTCGATACACACAAAATCGGGATCATCAGAGCGATTCCTGATAAAATCAGGGCAATCACCATTCTCCGCTCACTCCCCCGTCCTCTTTCTGTATGGAAAAATAAAACTGCCAGAGACGGCACCAGAACACAGGATACTGTGATATAGTGAACGCCTGTCAAATGAAATTCAGAATAGGCATGGGGAACCCCCTTTAAAAACAATGGAACATATCCCAGCTTCACTGCCTCCAAAACAAATGCAGCCAGGGAAATAGCCGTCAGGCCGCAAATTATATGAAACAGGGGAATGGAATTGCAGGAAAAGCTTCTCCTCCGCCCATAGCTTTCACGAGTCGTCCCAAACAGAGCAGTAAGTATCTCAAACACTGCCCAGAAACCTGCATAGGCCAGAGCCAGACAAATCCATGTCATCAATGACCAGTCTGTCTGCAGATGGCTTAGCTTCAGACAGGACAGCCCCTGCCCCCCTATCCAGAAAAGCGAAAACAGGGCACGCAGATGAATGATATTTTTTGTTTTCCGATAATCAGAATAATACAGCCATGCTGCGACTGCCAGAAGCACTGCACCAGAAAGATAGTATTGCTCCCACCGCGCCAGAAAATAAGCTGCCAGATAACAAATTGCGTAAACTGCCATAAACCTTCCCACCCTGTCTTTGATTTTCTCTGTTTTTCAAAAGGCTGCCGCTGACGGCAGCGACAGCCTCTTTTCTTATCCTACAAAGGATTTCATATATTCTTCTACTTCTTTTGCTGTTGCAAAACTCATTGCCTTATCAGCCACTGCCTGCAGCTCGCTTGTACTGTAACCGGTAATCAGCTTTCTGGCGCGCAGAATTGCGGATGCACTCATACTGAATTCATTTAATCCAAAGGCCAGAAGCAGCGGAATCATCATAGGATCACTGGCTGCCTCTCCGCACATACCTACCATAATGCCAGCTTCTCTTCCGCAGGCAATAATGTGCTTAATGCTGCGCAGAACTGCCGGGTTAAAGGTGGAATATAAGTAGGAGATCTTATCATTTCCACGGTCAACTGACATGGTATACTGAGTCAAATCATTGGTTCCAATACTGAAGAAATCTGCTTCTTTGGCAAATACATCGGCCATCAGAGATGCAGCTGCAGTCTCTACCATAATTCCAACCTGGATATCCCGGTTGTATTCGATGCCTTCCCGATCTAACTCTGCCTTTATCTCTGCAATCAAGGCTTTTGCCTCACGCAGCTCATCAATGCAGGTTACCATGGGAATCATGATTTTAATATTGCCGTAGGCACTGGCACGAAGAAGTGCACGCAGCTGGGGTCTGTAAATATCCTCTTTTCGATCCAGACACAGACGGATAGCACGGTATCCCAGGAAAGGATTCTCGTCCTTCTTCAGACCCATATAAGGAATCTCCTTATCACCGCCAATATCCAGAGTACGGATAATTACCGGCTTTCCTGCCAGCTTTTCTGCAACCTCTTTATATGCCTCAAACTGCTCCTCCTCCGTGGGCATGGCAGTTCTGTCCATAAATAGAAACTCTGTTCGAAACAGACCAACACCCTCACCGTCATACTGAAGCACCTTTTCCACATCCTCCGGCTTTCCAATATTAGCCACCAGTTCAATGGACACACCGTCACTGGTTACTGTGGGTTTTCCTATGTACTGCTCCAGCTCTTTCTTTTCCTTCAGGAGGCAGTCTCTCTTTTCCTGATATTCAGCAGCAGTCTTTTCATCAGGATTTACAAAAACAAGTCCCTCAGAGCCGTCCAGTATTACCTGGTCCCCGTTTTTCACAAGGCTCATAAAATCCTTCACAGCAACCACTGCCGGAATCTCCAGGGCTCTGGCCAGAATAGCGCTGTGAGAAGTCTTTCCTCCCAGCTCCGTCACAATGCCAGCTACATGGGCCGGATTGATTCCTGCAGTCATAGAAGGAGTCAAGTCCTTTGCTACCAGAATACTTCCTGCCGGAAGAGCAGAAATATCCACAGAAGACACACCCATCAGCACCTGCTGTATCCGCGTCTTAATATCACGCATATCAGTTGCTCTCTGCTGCATCAACTCGTCTTCCATTGCTGCAAAAACATCTGCATACATGGTGCATACCTGCTCAACGGCATATTCGCTGCAGATAACTTCATTTTTAATCGTATTTTCAATTTCACCGGTCAGCATCGGATCCATCAGAAGCATCAGATGACCCTGCATAATCTCAGCCTCCTTCTCCCCCACTCTGGTAGCGAGATCTGCAGCCAGTGCTTCTGTGTCCTTCATAGTCTGTTCCAATGCATCCTGAAAGCGCTTCACCTCTGCTTCCGCATCGACAACCGCCTCCCTTTTTATCACCAGCTCTGCCTCTTCCACAATAACAGCTGTTCCGATACCAATTCCGGAAGAAGCATTCGTTCCCTGATACATAGTTAACCTCCTTATTAATTAAATATTTATTATCAGTGACTCTCCACAGAACATGGTTCCGCCAAAAGCACCAATAGCTTCTTTTATTCGCCCAGACCGCTTTCAATCAGTCCTGCCACTGCGGCAAGGGCTTCTTCTTCATCATTTCCTTCACAAATCAGTTCAATCTCATCTCCGCACTTTACACAGGCTCCCAATATGCTGAGAACGCTTTTTGCGTTTGCCGTTGTGCTTCCTGTTACGATCTGAATCGATGACTGATATTTGATTGCTTCATTGCAGAGCATTCCTGTCGGCCTCAAATGAAGCCCGGAAATATTTTTGATTCTCAGCTGCTTTCTTACCACGTTATCCCTCTTTTCCGTCAGCCGGCGCTGCTTTCTTCTCTGGTCTGCGCCGGTGTCTCTGTTTCTGCCTCTGTGGTTTCTTTTTCCGAAGAATCCGATTCTGACTCCTGGGGTCTGCTGGATGAGGTTCCTGCCTCCAGAACATCTGCACTCTGTACAACATCTATCTGAAGCTCTGAACTGGACACAATGGTAAATGCCGCATCCGGCTCAAACTCTACCACTGCACTGTGCATTCCAGATCCAAGATCTGCCAGGTTCACAGATGCCCCCAAATCAGAACCGTTTAAGCTTTCCAGATCCTCGCTGAGTCCCTGAACAACTACTTCCATTTTTTCCGGAATGAAGCGATAGTGATAATCCTCCGATGGATTTTTCTGTTCTATCTCCTCATCCATAAGAATAATGGTTCTGTTAACCAGCTTTTCTACCTTCAGGCGAATCTCTACAGATGGATTCTGTGATTCTGCCAGCTCTACACCCTCCGGGAGATAGTCTCTCAAATCCACTGTTACTACAACATCTGATGCTGCCCGGTTAATATTCAGTTCACTGGCCGGAATCGTGATTTTGTTTACATCCGCCAAATTGGTTTTCAGTCCCGTTACCTTTACATCCCGGCTGCTGCACTCTACACCAGTGTACTGATACCCTGGTGCAACCGTACCGGTTACCTCAAAATCAAGGGGAAGACTCTTTACTTTATTGATAGCGACACGATAGGAAATTTCCCCTGTATCTACCGTAATCCGATCCCCAATGTCAGACAACTCATTTCCATTGGCATCATAGAAGCGAGGCTTCGCTGTTCCCGTCAAATCGCTGGCAGCTCCATCCACATTAAGTTCAACCCCCATATAGCTGATCATACCTACCTGGGAAACCGGTCCTTCTACTGTTATCGTAGCTGGAGTCAGCTCCACTTTTCCATCAGAATATCCCTCTGCCGCATGACCGGTAATCTTTGTCTGAAGTTCAAAAGGCTTGCTCTGAAGCTCCTCAGTCTGTACCCGGACTACCCCCGGCTTTGTAGTGATTTCACTGATCAGCTCTTTATTGCTTAAAATTTCCACCTTCACTTCCACAGAACCCGTTACGCTGTAAAGCTCTGCCAAATCCACATAGGCCCGGAAATCAGAAGCCTTAATCCGGTAAGCGTCCCTGGTACGCACCCGGTAATTGACCGTTACCGTACTTTTTCCATTGATCTCGTAAGCCCGATTTGCTGCTGTCAGCACCTGTCCGTTGACCGTCTCCAGAGGTACCTCCTTACTTCCCGATGTCAGCGGATTGGATACGTTCATAACAACCAGCCATACAAAAAATGCCACAAAGATAGAAAGAATCTTCAAGCCCAGGTTATTCAACAGTTTTTCTTTCATTCTTCTTTTTTCCCTTCCATATCCTGAAACGGCTGCTTCCTGTTTCCTCCTGCCGTTCCATGCTGGCCAAAGCTGCCTTCAGCATCTCCGCATCAGCAATCCGACGAAGAGAACCGCCTTCCACAAGAGATACCCGTCCAGTTTCCTCAGAAACCACAATGGTCATACTGTCTGTCACCTCACTGATTCCCACTGCTGCCCGGTGCCTCGTCCCCAGCTCCTTACTGATCATCATATTATCTGACAGCGGCAGGTAGCAGGTGGCGGCCGTCACTCGGTTGCCCCGGATTACCACAGCTCCGTCATGAAGCGGCGTATTGTGTTCAAATATATTAATCAACAGCTGACTGCTGACCAGTCCGTTGATTTCAATGCCTGTCCTCTCTATTTCCCGAAGAGAAACATTGCGCTCAATCACCATCAGCGCTCCTGTTTTTACCTTGGCCATCTCAAAGGTAGCCTTTACAATCTCGTTGACTGTTCGTTCGGAAAACTCCTGATTTTCCTTTCCGTCATCAAAAAGAAGCAGTTCTGAAAACAAATTTTTACTTCCCAGCTGCTCCAGAGCCTTGCGCAGCTCCGGCTGGAAGATAATCACCAGCGCTGTAACTGCAATCGCTCCGCTTTTATCAAGGATCCAGAGAATGGTATTCCATCGAAACAGAGCTGCAAGAAGAGCAAATGCCAGAATCATGCCAATGCCCCGCAGAAGATACCATGCCCTGGTACTCTTGATCCAGAGCAGAGCAAAATATACCAGAATTGCAATAATAATAATCTCTGTTAAGCTTCCAATGGTAATCCTCGGCAAAAACGAAAGCCAGGATTCCAGCCCGTCAAAAAAAGCTCCCACATCCTGGATGATGCCCGCCATACGTATGCCTCACTTTCAACATTCAAAATTCACGGCCGCTCCTGTCTGCGGCCCTCGGCTCCCGGACGGCGCACCCGTTCCGGATTGTTCATGCGCTGTACCCGCACATCCGGTTTGGACACGGCCACCTTCGGAACCGCTTTCACATAATAAACATAATCATCATCTTCAAACTGCATATATTCGGTTCGGGTATAATCGACCGCAAACACGAAAAAATGATAAAGTCCAGCCAGCACCAGAGAAACAATCACAGCTGTCAGCAATTCTCCAATCGGCATAGACACATCAAACAGATAATCTCCTACAAAAACACCTGCCATCTGCACAATGGTTCCAATCACAATTGCAATCATCCACGCATAATCAACAGACAGCGTCCGAATCAGATATACTGCAAGGACACCAACCGCGCACACTGCAATCATTACCACAATAGCCTTGTTGGAAAGAATTGCCTGTATGATCTGAACAAACTTCTGAGCAATATCCACAGAAGCATCATTTGTCAGAAGCCCCGCATTCTGCCGGACATAATTTAAAATATAATAAACAACAACCCCGCAGCTGACCGGAATCACAACAATAGGCCCTGCGCAGAGCCCTGCGAGAATCGGAACTGCAAAGGGAATTTTCATGACAAATGCCATAGGAACCAAAACCATCCAGTAGCTGTCTCCAGGCTGAAAACCATAATAGAGAAGCGCTACAATCATCAGAAAAACTGCTGTAATCAAAGCAATCTCCATAGATACTGCGTAAATATGGGCCAGGAGCACCACTGCCAGAAGACATGCAATGGCTCCATAGGGCAGAAATGCACAAAGCAGTGAAAGAAGAAGCACCACTGCCATGCTGTTTAGTCTTGTCATAAAGCCGAGATTATGGCTCATCATCCACAGAGCAGCAAAGCTGTAAATAAACTTTACCATTCCATCAGCCGCAGCCGCGTATTTTCCATAAAAGGATCTAAGACGTTCTTTAAGTACGAGAAACATCATCATGTCGGACGCCCTCCTTTGTCAATTCTTTGCTGCGGCTCTGAAATTCATATCGTTTTTCCAGCCGTTTCAGCTTTGCCACATATACCTTCATTCCTCTCCTGGCATATTCATACCGCTTTCGGTATACCAGAAAGGTAATCAAAAGATAGACAGCCAGACCTGCTCCATACAGCAGTAAGGCAGTTCTTGCCAGACCTGCCGCCTCTTCCAGATTGATCGTATTTAAAATCCGCTCCATACTGTACAAAACCCAGATCAGAAGGCACAGCAGGTAACAGAAGCTGTAAGAAAAGAAGGACCGCAGCATCCGACTGCTGATGTAATCATTCTTAAAATAGCGATTTGCCGGAAATATCGCCTTTCCTTCTCGTTTTTCGAACATCGCAATACTGGTCATAAGCTTTAATTTATCTTCATTCAGCATAGGCCCTTCCTCTTCGTCCTGAAACATACTTTTTTAGTATAGCATAATTATCCTGCCTGCGCTACACTTCCTCATAGATTTTTTGCAGATATGCCACATCTCTGTGCCACCGCTCCCGGTTGGAATTTTCCAGAAGCATGGTAATATATGGCTTCTCTTTTTTCAGCCAGCGAAGCAGCGGCTCATAGTGAAACAGACCGTCTCCTATATGCTCAAACTGGGGTTCTCCGTTTTCCATGCGGAAATCCTTAATATGTACCATAGAAATCCTGTCTCCGTAAAGTGCAAAGGCCTGTTCCAGAACTCCCTCCTGATTTTTATAATTTTTCCCGCTGATTAAATTAACCGGATCCAGAATAGCCTCCACGTTAGGCGAATTGATATCATCCAGAAAACGTTTCATTCTCTCCGGGCTGTACAGAGTATGGTCATGAACCGCCTCCACACCAACAATCACTCCCAGCTTTTCTGCTGCGTCCACAATCTCCCTCATACTTTTTAAAAGAAGCTGGTAGCACTCTTCTGTATAGGTTTCCGGAACCACTTGAAAATCACTGCTGTATCGTCCTGTCTCCGTACCAACCATATCAGCGCCTATAATCTTAGCATATTTCAAATGCTCAATAAATCGTGCAACAGAAAGCTGCCTCTTATTCTCGTCCGGATCCGTTGGATTGATATAGCAGCCAAGAACTGCAACATGAATCCCCCGCGCCTTCAGCTTGTCAGAAATCATATGGGCAAATCCCGGTGAATAATGTCCCGGTCCAAAATCAAACCCAGAAATGGATTTCCCAAATGCCAGCTGAATCTGACAGATTCCATTTTCTTTTACCGTATCAAGTAAAGTATCGATATCCGTTTTCGGACAGATATCGTGACATCTCATTCCATAATTCATTTATTGTTTCCTCCCTGTTTCACATATCTAGGGGTAGTATACCACAAAACCACCGCCATGCATAGCAGAGCGGTGGTTTTGAAAAACAGTTTATGAAATTTTAAGCATCTACGCTGTAGTTAGGTGCCTCTTTTGTAATATGAATATCGTGAGGATGGCTTTCTTTTAAGGATGCTGCAGAAATCTTCACAAACTTTCCAGTTTCCTGAAGAGTAGGAATATCAGAAGCACCGCAGTAGCCCATACCTGCGCGAAGACCGCCCAGCATCTGGAATACGGTATCCTCTACCAGTCCCTTATATGCAACACGTCCTTCTACGCCTTCCGGAACCAGTTTCTTGGCATCTGCCTGGAAATAACGGTCTTTGCTTCCATTTTCCATAGCTGCAATCGATCCCATGCCACGGTATACTTTATATTTTCTTCCCTGGTACAGCTCAAAGGTTCCCGGGCTCTCATCACATCCGGCAAACAGGCTTCCCATCATACATACATTACCGCCTGCGGCAATCGCCTTGGTAATATCTCCGGAATACTTAATACCACCGTCTGCAATAATCGGAATGCCATACTCTTTTGCAACAGCATAGCAGTCCATAACAGCCGTAATCTGCGGAACACCAATACCTGCAACTACGCGGGTTGTACAGATAGAACCAGGTCCGATACCAACCTTTACTGCATCTACACCGGCCTCAATCAGAGCGCGGGTTGCCTCTCCTGTAGCCACATTTCCTGCAATAACCTGCAGATCCGGATATTTTTCTTTGATCATACGCACACAGCGCAGAACATTTTCTGAATGGCCATGAGCAGAATCCAGTACAACTACGTCAACCTGGGCCTTCATCAAAGCCTCAACGCGCTCCAGAACATTGGCAGTGATTCCAAGAGCTGCGCCGCACAGCAGACGTCCCTTCTCGTCCTTAGCAGACAGCGGATACTTAATCTGCTTCTCAATATCCTTAATGGTGATGAGACCTTTTAAGTTAAAATCATCATCTACGATAGGAAGCTTCTCTACTCTGGCCTTGGCAAGAATCTTCTTTGCCTCCATAAGAGTAATGCCTTCCTTGGCGGTAACCAGCTTCTCGCTGGTCATGCACTCTTTGATCTTCTTGCTGAAGTCCTCTTCAAATTTCAGATCGCGGTTAGTAATAATACCAACCAGCTTACGTCCCTCTGTAATCGGAACACCGGAAATCCGGAATTTACCCATCAACTCATCTGCATCCCGCAGAGTGTGCTCCGGGGACAGGAAAAACGGGTCTGTAATGACGCCATTTTCTGAACGTTTAACCTTATCTACTTCCTCAGCCTGAGCTTCAATGCTCATGTTTTTGTGAATAATTCCGATACCGCCCTGGCGCGCCATGGCAATCGCCATGCGATGTTCCGTAACCGTATCCATACCAGCACTCATCAGGGGAATATTCAGTTTAATCTTCTTGGTCAGATAAGTAGTGAGATCTACCTGATTCGGCACCACCTGAGAATAGGAAGGCACCAGCAGAACGTCATCAAATGTAATGCCGTCACCAATAATTGTACCCATTTTTTTGTCCTCTCTTTCGTTGATTTATTCGACAGAACCTGACAGGCTGTCGAAATATTTAGTGCTTAGTTTAACAAATTTCTGTCCGCTTGTCAAATACTATTTCCGCTGATTTTCCATCTCACTTTTCCTGTTTTATTGAAAACTTTTCCCAAAAATTCTTTTTTGAGACCTTACTGTACAACTTTTCTCGGTGCCGTCTGGCGGAAGCAGTGAAGCATTTTATCGTTGGGCTCAAAAATAAGGCGAATGCTTTCGCTTCCCTTCTGAATCACTGCAGTATAAGTTTTCACACCAGGCATCCGGGAAGAGCAGTCCAAAGTCTTTCCAGTTACCTTATAATCAGACAATACATGAGAATCCGAGGGAGCAATCATCTGGATTTCCTCCATGCTGCATTCATATGCTTTTTTTCTCTTGGCTTTTCCCAGAATCTTGTCTACATTCAGCTGTTTATCTACATACAGATACTCAAATTCCACATGGAAATTCCTGTAAGACAGATAAGTCAGAAAACCAAACACAAACATCAGGATCACAGACAGGACTCCAGCCGTCATAGCCATAAACACAAAAAAGGCTGTGATCACGCCCAAAAGGCCAGTGACCAGCCAAGCGTAAGCAGGCGTTTTCCGCCGGACAAGATACTCTGCATAAGATTCGTTCATAGGTTCTTTCTCCTTTTCTTCTTTCCGTATGTGCTATGCCGTTCTGACAAGGTCTGCTCATCCTCATTAAAAGAAGGAGAACAGACACAGGGGCAGATACACAAAAGGCGCAGGGGAAAACTCATCCAAATGGTTTTACCCTTGCGCCTTTTGCCGTCAGACCATGAAAATCAAGGATATCTGATTACATCATTCCGCCCATTCCGCCTGCCGGCATAGCCGGAGTTTCTTCTTTAATATTAGCTACAACAGACTCGGTTGTCAAGAGGGTGGATGCAACGCTGGTTGCATTCTGAAGCGCGCTTCTGGTTACCTTGGCCGGATCCAGAATACCTGCCTTAATCATATCCACATACTCTTCTTTATATGCATCGAAGCCTGTTCCTACCGGAGACTCTTTTACTTTATTGATAATAACAGAGCCTTCCAGACCAGCATTCGCTGCAATATGGAATAACGGAGCCTCCAGAGCCTTCAGAATAATCTTTCCACCGGTTCTTTCATCACCTTCCAGCTCATCCACAGATGCCTTAATCTGCTCAATTGCATGAACATAAGCAGAACCGCCGCCTGCGATGATACCCTCTTCCACAGCTGCTCTTGCAGCAGAAAGAGCGTCCTCCATACGAAGCTTTGCTTCCTTCATTTCTGTCTCGGTAGCAGCACCTACACGGATTACTGCAACGCCGCCAGCCAGCTTAGCCAGTCTCTCCTGCAGTTTTTCTTTATCAAAATCAGAGGTAGTCTCTTCAATCTGGGCACGAATCTGTGCAACCCGGGCAGCAATCTCATCCTTGTCGCCGCAGCCGTCTACAATAATGGTATTCTCCTTCTGAACCTTGACAGATTTTGCACGTCCCAGCTGAGCCATAGTGGTTTCCTTCAGATCCAGACCCAGTTCCTCAGAAATCACAGTACCTCCGGTCAGAATAGCCAAATCCTTCAACATTTCTTTTCTTCTGTCGCCATAACCCGGAGCCTTTACGCCTACAACAGTAAAGGTGCCTCTTAATTTGTTAACAATCAGAGTGGTCAGAGCTTCACCCTCGATATCCTCAGCCACAATCAGCAGCTTAGCGCCAGACTGAACAATCTGCTCCAGAACCGGCAGAATCTCCTGAATATTGGAAATCTTCTTATCGGTAATTAAAATATAGGGATCGTCCAGGTTTGCTTCCATCTTATCCATATCTGTACACATGTAAGCAGAAACATAACCGCGGTCGAACTGCATACCTTCTACCAGATCCAGTTCTGTCTTCATGGTCTTGGATTCCTCGATGGTAATAACGCCATCATTGGAAACCTTCGCCATAGCCTCTGCAACCATCTCGCCTACTTCATCATCTGCAGCAGAGATAGCAGCAACTCTTGCGATGCTGTCGCGTCCCTCAATCGGCTGGCTCATCTTTGCAATAGCCTCTACAGCAGCCTCGGTTGCTTTCTTCATACCCTTTCTCAGAACAATCGGGTTAGCTCCTGCTGCCAGGTTCTTCATACCTTCGTTGATCATAGCCTGAGCCAGAACTGTTGCAGTGGTAGTACCGTCACCAGCTACATCGTTGGTCTTGGTTGCAACCTCTTTTACCAGCTGTGCGCCCATATTTTCAAATGGGTCCTCCAACTCAATCTCCTTTGCAATGGTAACGCCGTCATTGGTGATCAGCGGAGCTCCAAAGGATTTATCAAGAACTACGTTTCTTCCTTTCGGTCCCAGGGTTACACGAACAGTATCTGCCAGCTGATTTACACCAGCTTCCAGGGCTTTTCTGGCTTCTACGCCATATTTAATCTGCTTTGCCATAATTGCATTCCTCCAAATCTGTCTTATTTATCTTTTACTCAATCACTGCCAGAATATCATTCTGCTTTACTACTACAAACTTCTCGTCCTCTACTTCTACTTCTGTTCCAGAATACTTAGAGTAAATAACCTTATCGCCAACCTTTACCTGCATGGTCACTTCCTTGCCGTCAACCACACCGCCCGGTCCTACTGCGATAACTTCTGCCTGCTGAGGTTTCTCCTTTGCCTGACCCGGCAGTACAATACCTGACTTGGTAGTCTCTTCTGCAACCAGCTGTTTTAAAACAACACGGTCAAATAACGGTACTAATTTCATGGATGATTCCTCCTTATTCTTCTTCTACTTTTTCATTACAGGATTCCTTAAAATCCCTCTTTCGATTCACAATACCAGTTATACCACGCATTGTTAGCACTGTCAAGTGTCGAGTGCTAATTTTATAAAATTTTTAAATTTTCACTTGTCCCCTTTCTTTTTTTTCTCATTCGTATTACAATATTCATAATAGCAGATTGACAGAACAAACTGTCTGTCAATAGAAAGGAGTACACATATGGCAAAAAAGGGATTGGGAAAATTTGTAATGCTGGCTGCTGCTGCCGGCGCTGCTGCTGCCGGAATTTCTTACTTCAGAAAATATCAGTCTTTCAATAAGGAACTGGATGAGGATTTCCACGATTTTGAAGATGAGGAGGATACACCTGTTCCAGACAGTACCATGACTCGGAATTATGTGTCTCTCCATGCTGATAAGGACGAATTTCTCGTTGCTGCAGGCGATATGCTGAATGCAGCCAAAGATGTTGCCGGCGCTGCAAAAAATGTAATGAAGGATGCCGCTGCTATTGTAGCCGATACCACCAGAGAGGCCATGGGCGCTGCTGCTGACACTGCCTCCCGCTTCTCTTTTGGAAACAGCGATGAAGAAGATATCTTCGAAGATGAGGATACTGTTCCTTCCCCATCCGTTAAAGAAGCCCCCAAAGCAGACGCTGCTCCCTTAAACGAGGAAACACCGGAAGAAGCTGCTGAACCTGATGCCGAAAAAGAAGAGGAAGGCAACCCCCAGGATACAGTAAGCGTTTCTATCGATACCGATGCTGCTCTGGCTGAAGACGGCGAAGAAATCATGGAATAATTAAAAATGCGAAAAACAGTCCGGAGATTCTGTCTTATACAGCAGAACATCCGGACTGTTTTATTATTGAAACAATCACCTAATACATAGAGCAAAAAATATGCTTTAGCACATTCTCACGCCGAAGCGCAGCTGGCAATCCTTTCTTTTATTTCCAACAGGAAACCAGCAGACGGATTCCCTCACGGATTTCTTCCTCTCTGAGGCTGGCATACCCGAGAACCATCGTGGCAGGCCTGTGGTTGTGTTCAGGATGAATAAAATAGCTGCTAAGTCCATATACCCTCACTCCGGCAGCCAATGCCTTTTCCATCAACTCCGACTCGCTCTGGTTCTTTTTCCCAGTCAGAAGCATATGAATCCCCGCATACTCTCCGCCAATCTGAAATTCCTGCGCCAAAGGCGCAAGCTCTTCCAGAAGCACATCATGCTTTGCCTTATAAATCGCCCGCATTCTGTTTAGATGCCTTTCAAAATGTCCCTGAGAAAGAAACTGATATAAAATATTCTGGTCAATCCGGGACACAGTAGACGCATAAAAGCCTGCATTGCGGCGGTAACTCTTCAAAAGCTCCGGCGGAAGCACCAGATAACTGACACGAATAGCCGGTGCGATGCATTTGGAAAAGGTTCCCAAGTAAATCACCTTTCCCTGACGATCCATTCCCTGCAGGGCAGGAATCGGCTTTCCCCGGTAACGAAATTCACTGTCATAATCATCCTCAATCAGATAGCGCGCCCCTCCCGATGCCCATTTTAGCAGTTCCTGACGCCGTCCTACTGTCATAACAACCCCTGTCGGGAACTGGTGGGAAGGCATGACATAAGCTACATCTGCTCCGCTTTTTTCGAGCAAAACAGGATCCATTCCCTTTCCATCCATCTCCACAGGAGTCACCGAATATCCCAGACTGCAGAATACCCGGTATGCCTGTTTATAAGTGGGATTTTCCATGGCAATCTTAAGATCTCCTCCCAGAATCTGGGCAAGCAGCATCAGAAGATACTCGCTTCCTGCTCCCACAATAATCTGCTCTGCGCTGCAGTTTACTCCGCGGGCAGAGTGCAGGTAACTGCGGATTACCTCGCGCAGGCCTGGCTCCCCCTGATGGTTTCCAGAATGAAACATTTCCTTATTGTCATCCACCAGGGTATTGCGGCTCAGCTTTCTCCAGATGTTGTAGGGAAAGCTGTCCAGATCAATCCCGCGGGGAGAAAAATCAATCCGGCAGTCAGGCCCTTTCGGCTCACTGGTTGCCATCTCCGGCTCACCCGGCTGACCGCCCTCCACCAGCTCTTCAATACGGCTGACAAAATAACCCCGGTAAGGTCTGGACACCAGATATCCTTCTGCCAGAAGCTGATCGTAGGCCATCTGTGTCGTACTGCGGCTGACCTTCAGGTTCTCTGCCAGCACCCTGGTAGAAGGCAGCCTCTCCTCTGCCTTCAGGCTTCCGTTTCGGATTTCCCTGCGGATATAAGCATAAATCTGTTCATACAAAGCTGTTTTCGCTTTTAAATCCAGAGGAATCAAAAGTTCCATGGCGCTGCTCCGTTTTATTTCTGAATTTTAAACGAACTCTTCAGTGAAACAATCCGGTTGAATACCGGCTGTCCTGGCTGGCTGTCATGGCTGTCTGCACAGAAATAGCCATTTCTTACAAACTGGAAGCTGTCATAGGCCTTTGCCTCAGCCAGGGCCGGCTCTACGTAGCAGTTTTTCAGAATTGTCAGGGAATTGGGATTCAGATTCAGGCTTCCGTCTTCATTTAATTTGCCTTTTTCCTCATCCACAATATTCTCATACAGTCGGCACTCTACCTGCTTTGCTGTCTCTACAGCAACCCAGTGAATGGTTCCCTTTACCTTTCTGTCGCTGGAACCTCCTCTTGTTTCCGGATCATAGGTCGCATGAACCACGGTTATATTACCGTTTTCATCCTTTTCACATCCAGTACAGGTAACGTAATAAGCCCCCATCAGGCGAACCTCATTGCCTGGGAACATACGGAAGTACTTTCTGGGCGGAACCTCCATAAAGTCCTCACGCTCAATATACACCTCACGGCTGAAGGGAACCATACGGGATCCCAGTTCCGGATTTTCCAGATTGTTGGGAATCTCCAGCATTTCTGTCTCACCCTCCGGGTAATTGTCAATTACCAGCTTCACCGGATCCAGAATCGCCATCATACGAGCACGTTTTAACTTCAAATCCTCACGGATACAATACTCCAGCATTGCATAGTCCACAGAGCTGTTAGCCTTAGATACGCCTACCATCTCTACAAACATCTTAATTGCCTCCGGAGTATATCCTCTTCTGCGCAGAGCCGCAATAGATACCAGACGGGGATCATCCCAGCCGTCCACAATACCGTCCTCTACCAGCTTTTTAATGTAGCGCTTGCCTGTCACCACATTAGTCAGATACAGCTTGGCAAACTCAATCTGCCGCGGCGGATTCTCAAACTCGCACTCCCGCACAACCCAGTCATACAGCGGACGGTGATCCTCAAATTCCAGAGTACAGATCGAATGGGTAATATGCTCAATAGCATCCTCAATGGGATGTGCAAAGTCATACATAGGATAAATGCACCACTTGTCGCCCGTATTGTGATGACTCATTCTTGCGACACGGTAAATAACCGGATCTCTCATATTGATATTGGGAGATGCCATATCAATCTTGGCGCGGAGAACCTTCTCGCCATCCTGATATTTTCCTTCCTTCATTTCCTCAAACAGGCGCAGATTCTCTTCCACACTGCGGTTGCGGTAGGGACTTTCCTTTCCCGGAGTAGTAAAATCTCCCCGATACTCTCTGATCTGCTCTGCTGACAAATCGCAAACAAAGGCTTTTCCCTTTTTAATCAGGAAAACTGCACACTCATACATTTTATCAAAATAATTAGATGCAAAAAACAGGCGATCTTCAAAATCCGCTCCCAGCCACTTTACATCTTCCATAATAGACTCTACAAACTCCGTCTTTTCCTTAGTGGGGTTGGTATCGTCAAAGCGCAGATTAAACTTGCCGCCATATTTTTTAGCCAATCCAGAGTTTAAAAGAATTGACTTTGCATGTCCAATATGAAGATATCCATTGGGCTCCGGCGGGAAACGGGTTTGTACATGATCATAAACACCCTCTGCCAGATCCTTATCAATCTCCTGCTCGATAAAATTTTTAGAGACAACCGTCTCCAAAACCTCTTTTTCCTTTTCCATTGCAAGGTTCCTCCGTCTGAAATAATCTCCGCCGTCCGGCGAAAGCTCTGATAATACTGTATCATAACATAAAACCGCCGTTTAGAAAAGAGGTTGACAAAGCAAAAAAGCCATGATACTATAAATAAAGTTCATCGGACAATTTCAGTCTGTGAATGTGCTGCTGTGGCTCAGTCGGTAGAGCGTCGCATTGGTAGTGCGGAGGTCACGGGTCCGATTCCCGTCAGCAGCTCGATTAAAAGTGCGCCGGAGCCTTGGTTTTACAGGGTTTCGGCGTTTTCTTTTCCAACATACGATCTAAAAACTGTCCTTTTTTCTCATATTCCGGAACCAGCCCCCATTCCTGTACATAAAGTAAATTAAAAAACAGTGAGGTTTTTTATGGCTGAAAACGATACACATTACAATGACACCCCAGGAGAAAACACTCAAACAGGGAAGGATGCCGTCCCTGCTGGAAATGACTACGGACTGACCACTCCTCTCCCTGATTTTGAAGAAGGCGGTCCCGTATATCCCGACAATATTCCAAATCAAAACGACAGCGGGCGCCCGGTTATCCCTCTCCCAGACTTTGAAGAAGGCGGTCCCGTATACCCGGACAGCAATATGGGACCAGGGCCTGTCATTCCTCTCCCCTTCCCAGGAGAAGGGGGCCCCGTATACCCCGGAGGTTCATCTGGAGGACATCAGCATGGCTGGCTTCCTGGCCGCCCCTCTATCCCCAGCCTGCCTCCCCGTTTTCTCGGGCAGGTACGTTTTTTAAATGCCTCCTCCAATTCCTTCCCGGTAAATATTTCCATTGACGGAACACCCTATGCCGTGAATTCCCGATTTGGAACCATCTCCACCTATGACTGGATTTCCGACGGCTTCCATACTGTCACTGTACGGCGTACCAACGGCCTTCGTTCCGTACTGCTGCAGCAGAATTTTCCCTTTATTGCAGGACAGAAAATCACAATGATTCTCACAGATTCTGCCTTCGGCGGTCTGGAAATGATCCGGGTATCTGACATGGGATGTACCAATCTTCCTTCTGGTTCCGGCTGTTACCGCTTTGCCAACATGACCTGCAGCGGTTCCCGTTTCGATCTTCTGCTGTATGGAGGAGAAACCGTCTTCCGCAACGTAGGATTTCAGTCTGTTACTCCTTATAAACAGGCAATGGCAGGCTCCTATCAGTTTTATATTACCAGTTCCAGCTCCTATACCTTCCTGAAGGAAATCCCTGTTCTTGTTCTTGGAGCCATCGGAATCGGATCCAACCTTCCTCAGCCGCTGGTTTCTTTCCAGACTGATATTGCTTCCGGAAGAAATTATACCTCTTATCTGATTGGCAATACCTGGAGTGATCTGGGTCTTCGGGTTATGACTGTAGAGGATAACGTTTAAAAAAAAGAAGCTCGCAAGCGAGCTTCTCCGCCTGCGGCGGGTCGCTTCTGCGACAAAATTCTCTTCCGCCGCATGGCGTTCCTAGCGGAGCGTTTTCATCTGTCCGCTAAATCCTGTTCAGCTTCTTTCCCATCAATTCACTGTTGCTGCTGTAAATAACAGCATTTTCCCGGCTGATCCTCCCGTTCTTGTAAAGCTGTATCAGACTGGCATCCATGGTAATCATCCCCTCTTCCTGAGCCGTAGAAATTACACTGTCAATCTGATGAATCTTTGCTTCCCGAATCATATTTCTAATTGCATTATTTAAAAACATTATTTCAAAAGCAGGAATTTCTTTTCCGTCTGTTGTCGGAATCAGCTGCTGAGAAATCACCGCCTGCATTACCATGGAGATCTGAATCCGGATCTGCTGCTGCTGATCTGGCGGAAAACTGTCAATAATTCTATCGATCGTGTTGGCCGCTCCCACTGTATGAAGAGTAGAAATTACCAGATGTCCTGTCTCCGCTGCCGTCATCGCAGTCTTAATCGTTTCAAAATCCCGCATTTCTCCAAGAAGAATTACATCTGGAGCCTGACGAAGAGAGGCCCGCAGCCCACTGACATAGCTCTCCGTATCCGTGCCGATTTCTCTCTGGGTCACTACGCTTTTTTTATGGCGGTGCAGATATTCAATGGGATCCTCCAGAGTGATCACATGGGCATTTCGCGTTTTATTAATTTCATCAATGACACAGGCCAGGGTTGTGCTTTTTCCGCTTCCGGCCGGCCCTGTCACCAATACCAGCCCCTTTGTCATTTTTGCTATATTTATAATTGTCTGGGGCAGATGAAGCTCCTTTGGATCCGGCAGTTCAAAATTCACTACCCGAATAACCGCAGCCAGCGAATTGCGCTGTCGAAATACATTGGCCCGGAAACGGGCTACTCCCGGTACTGCGAAGGAAAAATCATCATCTCCGCAGGACGTTACCCGCTCCATGCTGCGTTCCCCTGCCGTGTGATACAGCTCAGTAATCAGCCGGTTCATTTCCTCCTGAAAAATTTTTTCTTCTCCTTTATGTACAATGGTTCCGCCCAGCTTAAAGCCGTAAGCCATGCCGGGTATTAAAAAAATATCAGATGCATGCTCCGCCACTGCCTGCTTTAAAATTTCTTCAATCATCCGCTTTCCCCTTCTCCTAAATTGTTCTTCCTGTCCTATTCCTCATCTGAACCACCGCACTCTGAGCAGCCTTCCTTATCAGGGCATTTCCCCTGTCCAGACAGGCATGGACCTGTCAATTTCATACTCTTCCCGGTTATATACATACCAGCTCTGAATCCTGTATTCCTCATCCGCCTCTGGCCGAAGCTCAATATGCAAAGCCTGTCCGAATTCCATTCCGATATCCGTCTGCACCAGACCGTCAAGATAATAGCTTCCCAGCTTCTCCTTGAAATAATCCTCCCGCCGAGCCCCGGCCAGCTTCTGCTCTTTCGCTTCCCGGAAAACCTGATGGACCATCTGGACAAAGGTCTCTCCTGCAGCGTCTGCCTCATAATAGGCCTGAACCGCCTTTGCATTTTTCTCTGCCAGACTCAAATCTCCTTTTGCACTGCTCAAAGACAAAAGACCAAATGTGGACAGACAGAGAATTACAAAAATTAAAATCAGGGAGGTCGTCCCGATATTTGCCTGTTTTCTCATTCCATCCCTCTCCTTACTCTGCCTGTTCCGGCACATATCTGGCTGTGGTCATAGTAAACAGCTGCTTCTGATCCCTCTGTCGAATAACCGTAATCTCTGCCGTCTCCAGACCGTTCTTTTCCTTCTGAGACAGAATTCCCATAAAAAATACATCTGATTCAGCTGCAGCCTGCTCCCCCTTCTGATCCAGGTACACCGTACAGACAGAGCTTTGGGAATCCTCATCCTTTTCTGTTTCTTCCGACTTTGAAGAAATAGCTCCTGTCTTTTCCTCCAGAAGCTCTTTTCCCCCGACTTTCCATGTTTCCGCCATGCTTTCTGCTATCATCACAGCCTGGTTTGTGTCCTGAGCCAAGTGACTCATACGATCTGCTTTCACAAAAGCCATGACACAGATGCCAGAGCAGAGCAGGAAAAAGAAGACTGCCATAATCATCTCCAGCATAAACATTCCTGAGCCGGAACTATTCTTTTTATTCATAAGCGAAACCTCCGCTTCTGACAGAGAGAACCATCCGTCCGCCTCCTTCTCCCAGAGTTTCCGCCTCTATCAGGGATCCTTCTTTCGAGAGGCGAAGTCCGCTGCACTCCATAATTTCCAGTCCATCATCCAGCCCCAGCTCTGTTCCTTCTCTGGTAAACAGTTCACGGATACTGCCGTCCCGATAGTAAATCCAGGTATAATAATCCACCTGGCCTGCGCTCTGAATCAATTCCAGAACCGGAGTTCCGTCTACATCAATCACATCGACTGCTCCTTCTCGGTCTCCCTGACGCACCTTATTGGCAATATAGTGCAGAGCTACGCTTCCCGTATCCTTATTCTCTGACCGGCTGCTGATATTTTCATAAACTCTGCTTCCAAAAAGAACGGTAAACAAAGCGCAAAGCAAAAACACAAGAAACAGCAGCATAGTAAACAGCAGATTCACACTTGCTCCTGCAGTTTTCTTTTTCTGGTTCATCTGCTACTCCCCCTGTTCTTCCAGCTCAGACACCGGAAACACTGTAATATCCGGCATTATATTAGACGCAAAGCCTTCATAAAACACATGATAACGCTCACGGTCAATAGCTATCCCATAATTTTCCTCCAGATATTCTACACTTGGCGGATATCTCCCCTCTATGGCATAGCACTGAACCGAGGCTCTGCGCACTGCCTGAACCAGATTCCGGGCCCCCTCTTCCTCTGTTCTGCGGGATAACTGTGATACTCCTGCTGTCATAAGGGCTGCCGCTGCCAGTACCACGGCCACAGAGCCTGTCAGGCTGAACCACATTTTAAAATCACATTTTTTTCTCATGGCATCTCCTAACCGATGGCTGACAAAACTCCCGCCAGCGGAAGCATAACAGACAACAGTACCAGTCCTACTGCCACTGCCAGTACCGCTACCATCGTCGGTTCAAATCTGGCAACCATGGTATCAATCGCTGTCTCCGCCTCTTTTTCATAATCATCGGACAGCTTCTCCATCACCTGATCCAGACTTCCGCTTCTTGCACCTACCCGTATCATCTGAATATGAAATCCGCTGAAAAGACCTGTTTTCTTCATTGCCTCATAATATCCTGCTCCGCATTCCAAATCCTCCGCGCATTCCTTCAGTTTTTCTTCCACCAGACTGTTCTCAACCAGTTCTCCCGCCAACTCCATTCCTTTTTCCAGCTCCATACCGCTGCGGAGAGTCAGAGCCAGAACGGATGTAAACCGGCGTCCCGCCACGGCCAAAGCCAGTCTGCTCCTTCGTTTCATACTCTCTGTCAGTTTTTCTGCCAGACGGAATGTTTTTCCAAATCTGGAAGCCGTCCATACTGCCAGAGCAGCCGCCGCTGCTATCCCGGAAAGAATCAGTGCCCCACCGCTGAAAATTCCTCCAAAACGAATGGCTGTCTGGGATAAAGGTGACATCTGTGCCCCCAGCTGCTCATACACTCCTTCAAATACCGGCATTACCTTGGTAAACAGCACAAACAGGACTGTAAGCAGCATAAAAACCATTATCACAGGATAGGTAAGTGCATTCTGAATACTCCGCATAAGCTGAAATTCCTTTTCATAATACACAGACAAATCCTTCATCATCTGATCCAGGGTCCCTGTCTGATGTCCCAGCTTTGCCATTTTCACTACATAGGAAGGAAACTCTCCTGTCCGTTCCAAAGCCGAAAACAGGGGTTCTCCCAGCTCCACATCCTCAGCAAGCCCCTGAAGCAGCTTCTTTTCCTCCTGGGTACGGGCATCCTCTGCCATAACAGAAAGCCCCTCATCCAGAGGAACTGCTGATGATAAAAGCAGAGAAACCTGCAGGCAAAATGCCGACAGGTTCCCTGCTGAATAAATTCCGCTCTTTTTCTTTTTCTTCTCTTCCATCCCCAGTCACCTCTAATAGGAATATTTACTTCGGTAATTAGCTCCATCTCCGATATATTGCTTCACTGCGTCCGTATTTCCACCAGAAGAGGCAAAAGTGGGATCCATCAGTTTCCAGCTGACTCCGTCAAAATAAATGAAATTGTCCACCCAGCCCATTTCCTTAATATAAACATCCACCCATGCATGATATACGTCCCCTGTATATCCTACAACAAGCTTCGTCGGAATATCCTGAGAACGGAGCATGGCTGTCATAACTGCTGCATAGTCAAAACAAATTCCTGTTTTTGATGCCAGCACCTGATCCACATTGGGAAGATAGCCAGACTGGACAGACTGAGCCTTTGCATAGTCATAATTCATATTCCCAACAACATATTCATAAACGGCCTTTACCTTCCCAATCTCATCAACTGCGCCTGATGTTACCTGCTGTGCCAGAGAAACGGCCGCACTGTTTTCTGTAAAATTTACATACTGATTTGGATACAGAAACGGCGAAAATTCATCCTTCAAAGATACATTGACATTCTGGCTCATAACCTGAGAATACTGATTCCCTGATACCTGTTCAAAAACCTTCACGGAATAGCTGCCGTTTCCCTCAGAAAAAGGAAAAACCTCATAGGCATTTCTTGCATTCAGATCATAAGTATAAATCACTGCTCCATTGGAAATCTGAACCTTGATTTTCGGAACTCCGCCGGTATAGCGGATCATACAGTAGCCTTCCCCTGCATTAGAAGCATCCAGAACAGCAATCCCGTTGCCATAGACTGCCGTTCCTGCTGCCTGGGGTGTCCGAACCTGCGCCCATGCCTGTGACTGCGGTCCCTGACAAAGGCACAGAACTGCGCCTGCTGCTGCGGCCAGAAAAAAAACTCTATGCTTTTTCATACTTATCATACTCCTTTTACTGCCTCACTGCCCGGCTTCCAAAAACTCTATCCTGTTGTACTGCTTACTGCACCTCTATCCCATGATTCTCTGCCGGACAATCTCATAAGCAAGAACACCGGCAGCAACAGAGGCATTCAGGGAATCAATATCTCCCTTCATAGGAATCGATGCCGTCATATCACATTTTTCCCGTACCAGTCTGCTGACTCCACTTCCCTCATTTCCAATAACAAGACCGATAGGCCCTTTCAGATTCATGCGGTACATCATTTCTCCGCCCATGTCTGCGCAGACAAACCACATTCCCTGCTTTTTCAATTCCTCGATGGTGCTTCCCAGGTTTGTCACCTTGGCCACAGGCGTATAATTTAACGCCCCTGCTGAGGTTCTGGCTACAGTAGCTGTCAGTCCGGACGCCCGATGCTTGGGAATAATCACGCCATGCGCCCCTGCCAGATTGGCAGTACGGATAATAGCTCCCAGATTGTGCGGATCCTCAATTCCATCCAGCAGGAAGAGGAAGGGCGGTTCTCCCTTTTCTCTGGCTGCCTCCAGCATATCTTCTACCTGGGCATACTCATAGGCTGCCGCATAGGCAATCACACCCTGATGCTTTCCTGTTTCCGACATCTGATCCAGACGTTCTCTCGGTACAAAAGAAATAATAGCATCGTGCTTTCTTGCCTCTCTGACAATGCTCTGAACCGGCCCGTCCTTGCATCCGTCCTGAACAAACAGCTTGTCAATGGTTTTTCCGGAGCGGAATGCTTCCATTACTGCATTGCGCCCCTCTATGGTCAGTTCTTCGTATCTCATGAAAATTCTCCAATCCTCTCTAATCCGTCATGTACCAGCTTTAAAAGCCGCTCATACTGCCCGGTCAGATACAGGTATCCAACCAAGGCCTCAAATCCTGTAGCCATTCTGTAATCCCGAATAGACGCATTCTTGGCAGATGAAGCGGAATGGGCATTGCGCCCCCGTTTATAGACAGCTGTTTCTTCCTCTGTCAGCTCCTCCTGAAGCGCCTGTATCATCCTGGCCTGCGCCTCCGCCTTCACCAGACTGGCGCTTTTTTTATGCATCTTATTCACCTGCATACTGCCCCGGTTCATCACTCTTGTACGAATGAGAACCTCGTACACTGCGTCTCCCATATAGGCCAGAGCCAGAGGAGAATAGCTGCACACATCTATAGGCTCCAACTGGAGCGCTTCCTTCATCAGAGATGGAATCTTTATGCTCTCTTCCATTTCACACCCTCTCTGGTATCCTCCAGAATAATGCCCATATCCAGAAGCTTCTGACGAATCTCGTCGGCAAGAGCAAAATTTCTTTCCTTTCTGGCCTGCTGTCTGGCAGCAATCATCTCTTCAATCTCCGCTTCCAAAGCATCAGCCTTCCGCTCTGTGATAATTCCCAGAACATCGCAGAGCCTTGCAATGGTGTCTTTCAGATAATCCACATATGCTTTGCTGCTGGTTTCACAGGCTGTGCTGTTGCTTAACTTAACCAGCTCAAATACTGCAGAAACTGCATCTGCTGTATTGAAGTCATCATCCATGGCAGCCTCATACTTAGCAATCAGCTCTTTTGCAGCTGCCACATCTGCCTGTTCTTTCTCTGTCAGCACATCTCCGGAAGCCTTTCCATCCAGATCTCTGAGACGATCCATTGCTGTCAAAATCCGCTCCAAACTGTTTTTCGATGCTTCCATCAAATCTGCACTGAAATTCAGAGGGCTGCGGTAATGGGCGCTCAGCATAAAGAACCGAAGCACCTGGAGATCGTATTTTTCACCAATTTCACGGACTGTAAAGAAATTTCCAAGAGATTTGGACATCTTTTTATTGTCAATATTCAGGAAGCCATTGTGCATCCAGTAGGTGGCAAACGGCTTTTCATTGGCTGCCTCAGACTGTGCAATCTCATTTTCATGATGGGGGAAAATCAGATCCTCACCGCCTGCATGGATATCAATCTGATCTCCCAGATATTTTTTAGACATCACAGAGCATTCAATATGCCAGCCCGGCCGTCCCTGGCACCAGGGAGACTCCCAGTAAGGCTCACCCTCTTTTTTCGGCTTCCAAAGCACGAAATCAGACGGATCCTCTTTATCATCCTCACCAGTTACCTTCAGTTCACGGAATCCTGACTGAAGCTCATCCAGATTCTTATGAGACAGCTTGCCATAATCTGCAAAAGAGGATGTACGGAAATATACAGTACCGTCCTTTGCCACATAAGCATGGCCCTTGTCAATCAGTGTCTGGATCATCTCCAGCATACCGCAGATTTCCTGGGTTGCCTGAGGATGAACCGTGGCCGGCTTAACGTTCATATCAGCCATATCCTTTTTGCACTCTGCAATATACCGGCTGGAAATAGTATCTGCATCCACGCCCTCTTCAATGGCCTTCTTGATAATCTTATCATCCACATCGGTAAAATTGGATACAAAGTTCACCTCATATCCCTTATATTCAAAATACCGCCGTACTGTATCAAACACAATCATGGGACGGGCATTTCCAATGTGGATGAAATTATAAACCGTTGGTCCACACACATACATCTTTACCTGTCCCGGTGTCAGCGGAACAAACTCTTCTTTTCTTCTGGATAAGGTATTAAATATTTTCATAATACTGATTGCTTTCACGAAAAATAGGTACACATCTGGTACATATCCTCGTTTTTCCTTTCCTAAAATTTTTCTCCCTTGCTTTTTATGGCTTTCGCCAATGCTCCAGCGCTGCCATCAGCCTTCTTTCCCCTGATGAAACCAGCCTGCTACCACAATTAATGGCTACGCTTCCTGACAGCAGCCTGAGCAGCCGCCTCCTAAAGTCCGGCTGTCATTGACAAAATCCCGCATATGGGACAGAAGCGCCACAGCCTGGGCAGCAATGCCTTCTCCTGATCCGGTAAATCCAAGCCCCTCTTCAGTAGTTGCCTTTACGCTGACCTGATTCGTCTCCAGGTGAAGCGCATGAGCGATGTTTTCTGCCATCTGCGGGCGGAAGGCCGCCAGCTTCGGTCTCTGAGCAATAATGGTAGAATCAATATTCTCCACTGCATACCCGGATTCCTCCAACAATTCCCCTACCTTTTCCAGCAGCTTCATGCTGGATATTCCCTTATATGCCGGATCTGTATCCGGAAAATGCTGTCCAATATCTCCCAGCGCCGCTGCTCCCAGCAGCGCATCCATAATGGCATGAACCAGAACATCCGCGTCAGAATGGCCTGCCAGCCCCTTTTCATAGGGAATGTCTACGCCTCCCAGAATCAGCTTCCGCCCTTCTGTCAGCTTATGGACATCATATCCCTGTCCGATTCTCATAATGATATTCTCCTTTTTTAATTTCTTTCCTCAGACAATAAACCGCAGCTTTCTGGAAACACACCGCAGGTGAATATCTGTCTGGCAGCAACAGCTCTCTCCGTCTGCATGAACCGGAAGCGGTCTGTTTACATGGATCTGCGCCTCCTTGCACCGGAAAAACCTTACGCCTCTGTGACGGCCGATTTTTCGGAACCAGGCATCTGTCAGAACCGGAAGAAGCCGAAGTCTGGACGTACCATGAACAACACAGATCTCCAGCTCTCCATTTGAGGAATCTGCCCTGGGAGCAAACTGAAATCCGCCCCCTTCATAGGGGTGAATGTGGGATGATATAAAATAAATATGATTAAATTCCACCCGCCTCACTCCGTCCAGCAAAAGATAGCCAGATGCAGGCTTTGTCACAAGCAGCTGCTTTAACCCCATAAGGATATAAAACATCCGTCCAAAGCTTCCAACAATCCGCCTAGTTTTTCTGCCCATAGTCAAAATGTTGTGGCAGACTGCCCCGTCCAGCCCAATTCCGCTGCTGACTGCAAAACGGCGATGGACTGGTTCTTCCAGCTCATAAGACAGAATGCCATAATCCAGCTCTACAAACTGTCTGGGATTCATAATCCGCTTCAGACATCTGTAGGGACTTCTCGGCAGCTTCAGCCCTCTGGATAAATCATTGCCCATTCCCATAGGAATGTAGCCGACTGTAATCCTGCTGCTGAAAGAAAGCCCGTTGATCACCTCATTCACCGTTCCATCCCCGCCTACAATCACAATTGTCCGCGGCTCTCTGCAGTTTCTGGAAAGCTCCTCTGCAAAACGGCAGGCATCTCCTCTGGCTTCTGTCATCAACACCTGATATTCTGTTCCGGACCGCAAAAGCCTGCGTTCCAGTCTTCTCCATATTTTTTCGCCCTGTCCGCAATGTGCGTCCGGATTCACGATAAAATAGTACA
Source organism: Lachnoclostridium sp. Marseille-P6806 (assembly GCF_964238185.1). Taxonomy (NCBI): domain Bacteria; kingdom Bacillati; phylum Bacillota; class Clostridia; order Lachnospirales; family Lachnospiraceae; genus Lachnoclostridium; species Lachnoclostridium sp. Marseille-P6806. Next base: position 159,796 of record NZ_CAXSLG010000008.1, on the reverse strand, counting down.
TGGAAAACCTCCCACTGTATACTATAATAGAGTATAACATAAAATCCGGAAAACAACTAAGAAAATTTATATAAACTCTTTTTTGAAAGAAAAAAGCCGCAGAACCATTTTCTGTCCTACAGCCTTTCCTGTTTTTAAATATTCAGCTTATTACTTTCTGTCCCGCGGTTTTTCTTGCAGCCGCATAATCTGTCTCGTACACCAGAGGATACATCAGATATGCCAGAATCAGCGCGCCTACCACATCCAGTACGGAATGCTGCTTTAAAACCACAGTAGACATACAAATCAGAACCATAGTCACAAAGGACCCCCGCCTCAGCCATACTTTATCCCGCAAAGCTGCACTGTTCATCACAGAACAGTGAACGGCCACAGAATTGTATACATGGATACTGGGAAATACATTGGTAGAGGTATCTGCCACATGAAGCATGGAAACCAGCCAGCTGCAGAAATTCTTCTGGGGATCTACCTCTATCCGAAGATCTGTTCCATTTGGAAAAAAGGTACAGATAATCAGACTGATGGTCATTCCCACAAACAAAAAACCGCACAGTCTGTAATAATCCTGCCTGTTTGTAAAAAAGAAATACGCAATTGCCCCTGCCACATAAACAAACCAGAACAGATAGGGAATAATAAAATATTCGTTAAATGGAATATAATCATCCAAAGCTGTATGCATCACCGCATAATCTCCCGTCACAGTCTGCTCCAGATAAAGAAACCACGGCAGGTACAGAAAGGCGTATGACAGCACCCATACATGCCCATACTTTTTTAACAATGTTTTCACTTGACTCTCCTTTCTGCCTAATCAACTTGTTTTTTCGGATTATAGCACACCCGAGAACAGAGTACAATAAAATTTTTCTATCTAATCTATGTAATTTTTCTTAAAAATAAACATCCACCATATGGCAATTTCTGCAAACGAAATACTTTTTTATATAAGAAAGCTACGTACCTGCGAGCTTCTCCGCCTACGGCGGGTCGTCTCATCAGCCAAATTCTCTTCCAACCCATGGTGATCCTCGCGGAGCGTTTTTATGTCATAGGACAAACTTTCCTATGACACAAAAAATCCCTTGAACAACTCAAGGGATTCAAGTAGCGGAAGGGAGATTCGAACTCTCGACACTACGGGTATGAACCGTATGCTCTAGCCAACTGAGCTATTCCGCCATATTCAGTTAAGGTATGGGGCCTATAGGGCTCGAACCTATGACCCTCTGCTTGTAAGGCAGATGCTCTCCCAGCTGAGCTAAGACCCCATATCCAGTGTCTTAAGTGATGTCTCACTCAAGGCTGCCTAGACAGTATAACCTTTATTGTGCCGATTGTCAAGCAATTTATTTTTTTATTCCGAACTTTTATTTTTTATTCTGAACTTTTTATAAGCCTTTTTCTCTGGTTCTATCATAGAACACTCTTTCCTGTAATACAAAAAAATCCCCCGAATAACTCAAGGGATTATAAATAGCGGAAGGGAGATTCGAACTCTCATAGTCTCTCACAAATACTTAGAAAAGAAAGGATTTGCACGTCCTCACGTATCAAGGTACTCAAAAAGGTACTCAAACCTATTTTTCAATATTTAGTGAATTATGAGAAAAATCTGTCAAGAATTTGTGATTACAAACGAAAGCCTGTTCTTGACAGATTTTTGTATGGCTGAGAATAACCCATAATACCAAACGAGGTTGATAGACTCTTGTGTCCATCAACCTCTTGATAATACATTTTTATTCTGCTCTCTTGTAGGTTCTGATTTCTGTGTATAATTGTCCCGTGGGAATTCCCGTTTCTGTATCTATAACGGAGTATGTATTGTGATAAATAAAAGTATTTTCGTCAATAATTTCATAATATTCATCAGGGTCTCTATTTTCAACTGGAATATCAATTAAATTATCTTGTTTAGACCAATCTTCATAGGTTCGATTGAAGGAATTTACCCATTTATTCCCGTCTTTTGTAAAGATTCCTCCATTGGGTAAATCTTCAGCATCACGCAGCATAAAACTATTTTCAGTTACATCTGTTACACATAATTCCCACTTAGGGTCTGCCAAGAGCTGATATGGATATCGGTCATTCTCCAAAATTTGATTCAGTGAATCACTTGTTCCATCATACACTTGACCACTACATGCCAATGTCTGAGAGTTCTCGTCAAATATATCTGCTTTGTAATATAGATATAGACCTTCGTTAGGCATTATTGATGTATTTGCGTTGCTGTTTTTTTGTCCTAAATCAGATGTCTTTATAATATTATTTTCTATCCATGCACCATTTTCATTTACTTGATAGCCATCTGGAGTTGTTGTATTTACTAACATCCAACCATCCGCATCAAAATAATAGCACTCTGCTATTCCATCACTATTTCCATCAATCCAATTCCAACCATCCTTGGCATATGTTCCATTTCCGTTATCATACCACCAGCGATTTGCATTTTCATTTGCACCTGTTTTCCACGTTCCTGCAAATGCGGTTACGGATAATGAGACAGAACATATTGCTGTTACTAACACTACTTTTGCTAATTTCATACCTGAAACCTCCTATGTTTTATATAATCCTACTTTATCCTACTTTATCTTACTTGTCAATATTTTATATGACAAAATGGTATATTGAAATAAAAGGAGTAAAGTTATGAAACCATTAAAAACAAAAGTCAGTATTACCCTTGATTCAACAATTATCGAACAGATAAGAGATTTGGCGGATAAAGATGATCGTTCTTTTTCTCAATATATTAATTTGATATTAAAAGAATATCTTTTACAAAAAGAACATTTTGAATATGAGGAAAAATAGAGTTGTTTTTTCGTTAGAAAAATCATATAAACTCGTCTTTGACAGTGATGTTTAGAAAAACATCTATGAAAAGAATAGTAACAGTAATGTCAGGCTGATTGTTCTATATCATTGTTTGTTACTAGTCACTTCATAAACTTGGTACTTCCATACAAAAAAGACACGCTTCATCTTGTTGGAAACGTGTCTCTTTTCAGTACCCTTGATTCTTCAAGGAATTATAAGTAGCGGAAGGGAGATTCGAACTCTCGACACTACGGGTATGAACCGTATGCTCTAGCCAACTGAGCTATTCCGCCATATTCAGTTAAGGTATGGGGCCTATAGGGCTCGAACCTATGACCCTCTGCTTGTAAGGCAGATGCTCTCCCAGCTGAGCTAAGACCCCATATCCGGCGTCTTAAGTGATGTCTCACTCAAGACTGCCTAGACAGTATAACCTTTATTGTGTCAATTGTCAACACTTTTTTTAATTTTTTTAATTCAAAGAATAAAATCAAGAAATCATGCTTCTTTTAATTAAATCCAAAGAATTTCTGGCTGATCTTATATCCGGCAATGGATACATTTCGTCCGCTTTTTCCAGGCAGATTCATGCTCTGACCCAGGAATCCCCAGCGCAGGCGAAGAAACAGCGCCAAATCCATTTTTCGAAGATAGTGCCACAGCTCCTTCTTTTTCTCCATATTTTCTTCCATCCCCGATTTAATGGCAAGAATCGAGGATACCGTCATCATAATTTCCAAATATCGAACCATATAATGGCGAAGCTTCCAGCTGAAAATTTTTGATTCATGGTAATAGCCCAGCATCAGCTTTGTTACACGAATCTGCTGATCTATCCGGCCAATCATCACCTTTTCATTGACCGACTGATCCTCTCTGCCGATAAAATAACGGTAAAAATTCACATCCAGATAATAAAATGTCTTCACATAAGGAAGGGGCTGGAATACAAAAATATTATCTACATAAAAGGTATGCATTGGAAGCTCCAGACTGCAGTCCCTCAGCATTCCAGTACGGTAAATAACAGAATGCATCAGAATGTACTGACCCAGCATAAACATCTTTACATCCTTCCAGGTGCACAGCTGACGCTTGGGAAGAGCAGTTCGGTACTGCATAACCCGCTTGTGCTTCACTCCTTGTTTTTCGTAAACAAAATTGGTAATCAGCATATCCAGAGTCTGATTTCCCATAACAAAAAAACGCAGAGTTTCTAAAACCTCTTTGTACGCCTCCTCATTTACCCAGTCATCACTATCTACGACCTTAAAGTAAATTCCGGTAGCCTCTCTCAGACCTGCATTAACAGCAGCTCCGTGGCCGCCGTTTTCCTGATGAATCGCCCGGCAGATTCCCGGATAGCGAGCTTCATACTCATCTGCAATCTGACCTGTGCGATCCTTTTGAGAACCATCATCAACAATCAGGATCTCTACCTCGTCCCCTCCGGGAAGCAGACTTTCAATGCAATGACGCATATATGCTTCTGAATTATAACAAGGAATTGCTATGGATAATAATTTCACGTCTTCCATCCTCTCTTATTTTTAATTCTGTAAAATGACCATACAAGCAGCATCCCTCCTGCTGCCCCCAGACAAAGAAAAAACGCCCGAGGCGCTTGTGCCTCTATTCGTTCCCCTATCTCCGTAGCTGCAAGAGAAACAAGATTTGCTGCAGCATGAAAGCTCCATACTGCCCTCAAACTGTCTGTCCACTCAAATAGAAGTGCCAGACAAAGTCCTGTCAGAAATGCATAAGTTCCCTGAACCGGGTTCCCGTGAAACAGGGCGAACCAGAGCGCCGAAACCGCCGCTGCCCCGGAAACAGGCAGTTCCCTACGCAGATTTCTGTATCCCACAGCCCGGAACAAAAGCTCCTCTGCCAAAGGAATCACAAGGCCTGTACAAAGAAGCTGAACGGTTAGAGAAGGTCTGTAAATCAGGCGAGACACCTCTTTGGCACCAGCTCTCAGCCCTGGAATGCTTAGAATCAGACTGTTAAATAAAAGGCAGCTCCCTGCTCCAGCTGCCGCCGACCAGGCAAACAGCAAGAAATAATCCTTCTTCCTTCTCTTTCCTCTGCTCTGAGTACTGCAGCACTGTTCCTGATATAGTTTTCCCAGAAACACACAGGCTGCAGCAGCTGTCACCCCCATAGCCGGAAGAGCCAGCTGCTCCGGTTCCTTTTCCGGAAACAACAAAGCAAGCTCTGATCGAACCAGGGTTCCCGTTGCCTCATACAGAAGCAGCGGCCAAATCATATGCCAGAACAACAGAAGAACCCTTTTTATTTTATCTGCCATACCGGCACCTCTGTTCCTTTCTCCCGCAACTGCTGCGTTCCAGATTGCAAGCTTTTCTTTGTCATGCTTCCATCTGTCACAGTATTTTCAGTATAACACAAACCAGTTGCATTTTTCCAGTGAAAACACTATAATGTTACTATTATTGTAACATTTCAGCCTTGCATCTTCTTGCCCGCTTACAGCGGGCAAGAAGCCTTAGGCGTTTGCCTTATGTGGATTCAGGCATTAAAACTCTTATGAAAGCAAACTTTCAACGAGTTTTCTTGACTGAATCCCGCAAGGCTGAACTGTTACCTGTTATTGTGACACTTTCAACAGAAAGAGGTATCTTATTATGGCAAAAAAAAGAATTGTGATAGCCTTAGGACACAATGCCCTGGGAACGAATCTTCCTGAACAGAAGGCAGCTATTGGACCTACAGCCCAGGTCATTGCAGATTTTATTCAGACGGGATGGCAGGTTGCTGTTGTCCACAGCAATGCTCCTCAGGTAGGTATGATCCACACAGCCATGAATGAGCTGTGCCAGAATCATCCGGAAGAAGGATATACTCCCGCGCCCATGTCAGTCTGCTCTGCTATGAGCCAGGGATATATCGGATACGATCTGCAGAACGGAATCCGCTCCGCACTTCTCAAACGCGGTATCTACAAACCTGTTTCCACCATCCTGACTCAGGTTACAGCCGATCCCTATGACGAATCCTTTTATAATCCAGTAAAAAAAGTAGGACGTATGATGAATGCTGAGGAAGCCCAGATTCAGGAGGCCCGGGGAAATCATGTTACAGAGATTCCCGGAAAAGGCTTTCAGCGTATCGTTTCTGCACCCAGACCGGTTGCCATTGTGGAAATTGATGCAATCCGCGCCCTGTTAGATGCAGATCAGGTTGTAATCTCCTGCGGAGGCGGCGGTATTCCTGTCATGGAGCAGGGGCTGGATCTGAAGGGTGCCAGCGCTGTAATCGAAAAAGATTTAGCCAGCGGACTTCTTGCAAAAGAGGTGGACGCTGATGTTCTCATGATCCTTACCAGTGTTGACCATGTTTCTCTGAACTACGGGACAAGCGACGAACAGCCCATTTCCACTATGACTGTAGAAGAGGCTGAGACATACAGCCGCCAGGGACATTTTGAAGCTGCTTCCATGCTTCCCAAAATTGAAGCTGCCGTTTCCTTTATTAAGGCCGGCAAGGGCCGCAGCGCCATTATCACGACTCTTTCCAGAGCGCTGGAAAGCATTGACGGAAAAGCAGGTACCTTAATCCACTGATACAGCCCTGCTGCTCTGAAGACCGTTCTCTAAAGAACAGGGATGGAGCATGTTTCTTACAGCAAAAAACAGGGGATGCCCCAGCCTTCCTGGCTGGCGCCATTCCCTGTTTTTGTATTTCAGCACATCTTCTATTTCTGGCAGATACGTCCAATCCTTATCCAAACTGTACTACTTCTTCAATCGGTTCTGCCGGAACTACCTCTTCCGCATAAAGCACCGGCCCCTCTCCGTCGTAGTCCTTCCAGAACTCTACTTCCACTCTGGCCCGCACAGTTACCCACTGCCTTGTCTCCAGATGTCTGGCATCTCTTGATTTACAGATATATCCAAGAAATGTCATATCATCTGCACAGCAGGTCATAGCCATACGGCCCGGAACAAAATAATTTTTGGGGAATTCCGGAGATTTCAGTACCATTGCTGTAAATTCTACAACCTTTCCCACATACCTCTCCGGCTTATCCATACAGTCAATATACCAGATTCCGTAGGCCTCTGGACTGATCTTCACTACAGGAGCATTGAGATCATAGGGCAGATCCTCTTCTGAAATCTCGTCAATCTCTCCGTTTTCATCCTCAAACACAATCTCACATTTGGTGTTCATGGACATCAGCATTCTCTTATACCGTTCCAGATCCTCAATTCCATCACACCGGTTGCAGATCACAAGTTCAGAATTACGCACCATGGCAGATAACAGTGATTTCATGTTTTTCACATATAAATCAAAGGTGGACATATCCACAATCGTAATCTGCTGATAAATGGTCCAGTCTACAGGCAGCTTCAGATCTTCCTGGTTCCACATGCCGTTCCATTCTATCAAAACCCGCTCCGGATTGTAAAGTAGTTCCAGCTCCGTCAGCCGATCCGGAGAAATTTCTTCCAGACTGTCCACATAAACCACAGAGGTTCTGGTTTCCTTCAGCAGTTCCTCATCGTACTCCGTATCACCTTCCTCACAGACAATCAGAAGGGTTTTTCCCTCTGTCTGAAAATAATCCTGCTCCATTGTAAAGGACAGAAATTCTGTTTTTCCGGCTTCCAGAAATCCATTAATCAAAAATACCGGTGTAATATCATCCTCAATCATCGGTCCCATTGCTCTTCCTCCGCTCCTGCTTTCACTTATCTTCTTTTCCGGTTTATTTTCTTCCAAATGCCCGGCTTAAAGCCTCTTCATTCAGGTTTGATCCAATAACGCAGACTTTTCCTGTATAATCTGCAGCCCCGGTACGGATTTCATATTCCTCAGGAACCAAATCAAAATACAGCCACTCACCCGGCTCTGTGCTGGGTATCATTCCCTTGGAGCGCAGAACCGTGCCATATGCAGTTCCGTGAGCAAGCTCCTCTAAAACAGTCTTCAGCTCCTCCCGGCTGCAGGCATCCACATTCTCCAGCCCCCAGCTGCTGAACACCTCATCTGCATGATGATGGTGATGATGGTCGTGGTCATGACAGCCGCAGGTGCAGTTCTCGTCATGCTCATGATGATGGTGCTCGTGATGATGCTCGTGATCATGACAGCCGCACTCCTCGTCGTGATGGTGCTCGTGGTGATGCTCATGGTCATGACAGCCGCACTCCTCGTCGTGATGGTGCTCATGGTGATGCTCATGATCATGGCAGCCGCAGGTGCAGTTCTCATCATGTTCATGGTGATGATGCTCTTCCTCAACCTGAGCCAGCAGTTCCTCCATCATGGTATCCGGTTTTTCAATCAAAGCCAGCAGCTGGCTTCCCGTAAGCTGTTCTACCGGAGTGGTGACAATCGATGCGCTGCTGTTGTGAGCACGCAGCAGCTCCACATCTGCCTGCACCTTTTTAGCATCCGCCACATCGGTTCGGCTTAAAACAATCGTTCCTGCATTCTCTACCTGGTTGTTGAAAAATTCACCGAAATTCTTCATATACATTTTGCACTTGCAGGCATCCACAATCGTCACTGCGCTGTTCAGTCTTACCTCCAGATTCTTTGCTACATCCCGAACAGCATTCATCACATCAGACAGCTTGCCAACTCCAGAAGGCTCAATAATCACACGTTCTGGCTGATAGCGGGTCAATACCTCCTCCAGAGATTTTCCAAAATCTCCTACCAGAGAGCAGCAGATACATCCGGAATTCATCTCACGAATCTCAATGCCGGAGTTTTTTAAAAATCCGCCGTCAATACCAATTTCTCCAAATTCATTTTCAATCAGAACCACCTGCTCACCGGCAATGGCCTCTTCCAAAAGCTTTTTAATAAATGTCGTCTTTCCTGCACCCAGAAATCCGGAAATAATATCAATCTTTGTCATTTCGTTTCCCCTCTTTTCTTTTCTGCTCTATATTTATGCCGGCATAAGCCGGATTTCATGCTACAATATTCTATTGTGTCACAAATGGCGCTGAAAGTCAATCAGTATAACGGCTGAGTTTCCGCGTTTTTCAAAAACTGCGGGCATCCCTCGCACTCAATTCGATACATATTTTTCCTGTGAATCAGCCCTGACTCCTCCAAAGTTTTTACCATTCGATAAACGGTTGCCATGCCAATCGATCCATCCTTTTTTGATGCCCGGTAGTAAATTTCCTTGCAGCAACTGCACTCATCCTCCAGAATAATATCAATAAGCACCTTCCTCTGGGTAGTAATCCGATATCCATTCTTTTTCAGTTCATTTAAAATATAGTTCTTTTTTTCATTTAAAGACATATGGCCCTCCTTTCAGAAATCTTTTTCCCGTCGCCTTTTTTGTTAGCATTAACTAACCCTTTCATAAAAAGAAAAGACTTTGAAAAGTCCTCTATTCATTCTTGTTTTACGCTGTAATCATACACGAATCTAAAAAAATTGTCAATCTGTTTTACCTAATAAAAAGAAAAAAGCGCCACTCTAAGGCAGCGCTTTTAAAATCCGATCTACATCTTCTTTTTTGCCAATAACCATCAGATGCTCTTCCTGGCAAATCACATAGGAAGCTCCTGGCATGAGCTTGGCTTTCCCGTTTGCCTTGGTTCCCAGAATATGGATTCCATATCGGTTTCGAATATCCAGCTCCTTGATGGTCTTTCCAGTCCACTCAGGAAGAGGCGGAATCTCATAAATCGAATACTCCTCTGTCAGCTCAATGTAGTCAAACACATGATTTGCACTGTAGCGCACAGCCAGCTTCTCCGCAATATCCCGATCCGGATAAATTACCTCGTCTGCGCCATTTCTCAGAAGAAACTTGGCATGAATGTCCCGGTTTGCCTTGCTGACTACATGACGGCCTCCCAGTTCCTTCACCAGACTGGTAATTTCCAGACTGCTTTGAAAATTCGTTCCAATGCAGACAAAGCAAAGATCAAAATTGGAGATTCCCAGGCTTTTCAGCACATTTTCATTGGTACAGTCACCAATTTTCGCACTGACCACATAAGGAAGCATTTCTTCCAGATTTTCTTCTTTCTCATCTACAATCATCACCTGATTGCCCAGCTGAGACAGATTTTTGCAGAGATGGCGTCCAAAACGCCCCATTCCTATAATCAGAATTGATTTCATTGCCAAATTCCTCCTTCTGGCTTCTTTTCTGTATTTCCGGCTCCAAACCAGAGCCCCGTTTCCTAACCAATGGTAATTTTCTCCTCCGGCTGACGCACAGGAGCCACCCGTTTATTCTGGGTAAAGGACAGGGCAAAGGACATACTTCCTACCCGGCCGCAGTACATCAGAAAGATAATCAGAATCCGTGACATCGGCTCCAGCGCTCTGGTAATTCCTGTAGACATTCCTACAGTACCAATGGCTGAAAATGTTTCCAGCAGTACATCCTGCATAGGAAGCTGCTGAGCTGCCATAATATAAACAGCTACTGCCAGCGCCAAAGTCAGATTCAAAATAAAAATAGCGCTGGCTCGCTTAATTGCATCCTCCTCCAGACGGCGGCCAAAGGCATTGACACCATAGGTGCGCTGAATATTGGAATGAAGATACAGATACATCACTACGATCGTTGTTGTCTTTACGCCGCCTGCCGTTGAACCCGGACTGCCTCCGATAAACATCAGAATAATCGTAAGCAGCTTGCTGGCATCGCTTAAAGCTGCGGTATCTACCGTATTAAAACCAGCAGTTCTGGCTGTTACTGAACTAAACAGACTGGAAAGAAGCTTGCCGCTGACGCTCATGTCTGCAATCAGGCTGTTTTTCTCAAACAGATAGAACAGCCATCCTCCGCCAAAAATCAGCACTGCCGTTGTCAGAACCACAATCTTTGTATGAAGCATATACCTGCGGAATTTCAGGCCGTTGCGGCTGATATCGTCCCACACAATAAACCCAAGACCGCCAATAACAATCAGAGACATTATCACCAGATTTACAATCCAGTCATCATAATAATTTACTAGAGAGCTGTACTGCCCCTGCCATCCCATCAAATCAAAACCGGCGTTGCAGAAAGCTGAAATCGAATGGAAAATTCCATAATAAATTCCCCTTCCAACTCCCAGCTGAGGAATAAACCGAAAAGCCAGCAGAATCGCCCCTGCTCCTTCAAAAATCAGGGTTCCCAGAATAATCTTCCGGGCCAGCCTCACCATTCCGCCAATCTGCAGCATATTGACACTTTCCTGCATCAGGCCCCGCTGCTTCAGACCAATTTTCCGCCGCAGTACAATGGACAGAAATACACCAATGGTAATGAATCCAAGACCACCAATCTGAATCATGGTAAGGATTACCAGCTGGCCAAATATGGACCAGTGGGTCCAGGTATCATAAACAATCAGCCCTGTCACACAGGAAGCGCTGGTTGCTGTAAACAGACATTCCAAAAATGGCGTCACGGTTCCGCTTTTGCTGGAAACCGGCAGCATCAAAAGCAGGCTTCCCATCAAAATAATTCCCATAAAACCATAGGCAATGTACTGTGTCTGGGATAAATGGCTCTGCAAACGAAACAGTTTTTTCTGAATTACATTCATAGTTCTTCCACTCACCCTTCCTTTATTTTCTTTACAGCTGCAAAAATCAGAAATGCAGCCAGATTCACCAGCACAACGCTTGCCCCTGCCGGAGTGGAAAACCCGTAGGAAATCACAATACCGATACAGAAACAAACTACAGCAAGAACCCCGGAGCACACAACCACACCGCGGAAGCTGCGAAACAGCCGCATGGCAGTCAGCGGCGGGAAAATAATCAGACTGGAAATCAGCATGGCTCCCATCATTCGCATTCCCAGAACAATGGTTACTGCTGTCAGAACTGCAATCACCACATTATACCGCTCTACCTTCACGCCTGCCGCCTTGGCAAAGCTTTCATCAAAAGTAACGGCAAACATCTTATTATAAAACAGCACAAACATGCCAAATACCACCAACGACAGCAGGCAGCTGAAAAACACATCCTCCCTGCTCATAGCAAGAATACTGCCGAACATATAGCTGCTGATATCTGTAGTCATTCCTGTAGTCAGAGACGTGACAACAATTCCCGCTGCAAGAGAACTTGCAGACAGCACAGCAATCGCCGCATCACTTTTTACTTTTCCATTTTCGGTAATTCTCAAAAGGAAAAATGCCGCTATAATCACCAGAGGAATGGATACCTTTAAAGGAGACCAGCCCAAAGCAATAGCAATCGAAAGCGCTCCAAACGAGACATGAGACAAACCGTCTCCTATCATAGAATACCGGCGAAGCACCAGACTGACTCCCAGAAGCGCCGCGCACAGAGAAACCGCCGCGCCGCCTAACACAGCCCGAACCATAAAAGGATAGGACATCATTTCCTGTATCATGCCTCTTCACCTCCTGCAAACCGGCGTCCTTCCTCAGTATTCCGGTATTCCTGCACTGTGCCGCAGAACAGCACTCTTCTCTGCAGGTGAAGGATCCGCCCTGCCTCTCCAATAACATTACGAATATCATGAGACACCATAACAATCGTAATCCCGTCTTCCTGATTCAGACGGCGAATCATTCCATAAAATTCCTCAATCGCTGACGGATCCAGCCCTGTAATCGGCTCATCCAAAATCAGCATTTTTTCTGATGCACAAAGGGCTCTGGCTATCAGTACTCTCTGCTGCTGTCCGCCGGAAAGCTCCCGGTAGCACTTGCTTTTCAGATTCTCAATTCCCAGCCGCTTCATGGCAGAACCGGCCATTTTTCTCTCTCCAGCCCCATAAAACGGGCGATTCCCTCTTCTTCCCAGAGTTCCTGACAGCACCACCTCCCAGACGGTTGCAGGAAAATCCCGCTGTGCCGCTGTCTGCTGGGGAAGATAGCCGATTCCGCTGTTTTTCAGTTCCTCTGCCGTCCTGATGGTACCTGACGTAGGCTTTAAAAGCCCCAGCAAACCTTTTACAAGGGTGCTTTTTCCAGAACCGTTTTCCCCCACTACACAAAGGTAATCTCCTGGGTAGATCTCCAGGTTTAAATCAATTACAGCATCATGGTTTTCGTAACCAAAATCCACATGCTCACAGGTTATCAATGGTTTCATTCATCCAGTCCTTTTCTCAGATTTTCCACATTCTGGCGCATCAGCTCTGCATAGGTAATTCCGCCGTCAAACTGCGCCCTTGTTACATTATGACAGGAGTGCAGCAAAAGCGGCTGAACCCCGGTTTCCTCTCCAATAATCTCGGCAACCCGGTGACTGCTCAGTTCCAGATAATACACTGCGGGAATTTGCTTTTCCCTGACCTTATCAATCAGATAGGCTATGGTTCTGGCACTGGGCTCTGTATCCGTGCTGCATCCGGAAAACGCCGCCCGGTAATCCAGTCGGTACTCCTCTGCCAGATATCGAAACGGAAATTTGTCCCCTACAATAATCATGCTGCGTTTTCTGTTTTCTGACACCTGACGAAATCCCTCATCAATATCCTGAAGCTCCTTCTGATAGGCTTCCTCTCTGTCTTTGTAGATGGCTTTATGAATGGGATCTGCCTCTGACAGCACATCGCAGATCACCCTTGTCATCTTCATGGCATTGACCGGAGAGGTCCAGATATGCTCATCATACTCAATTTCTTCCCTATGCCCATCCTCATCCAGTTCAAATGCCTCATGCTCATGATCTCCATGTCCATGCCCCTCCTCCATGCCTTCTACCATCTCTTCCTCAACAGTATCCACATAGTCCATCATGGTCACTACAGTCATTTCCGAGGTGTCTATGGCCTCCAGAACCTCTGACAACCAGTGCTCCATTGCACCTCCATTGCAGATCAGAACATCTGCATTTTGAATCAGGCGCATATCTGCCGGAGTTGGTTCAAAGGAATGGCTGTCCATTCCCGCAGGCACCACCATAGTCAGTTCCACTTCCTCACCAGCTATCTGCCGTGTAAAATCATAATAGGGAAACACGGTGGTTACTACCTGCAGCCTGTCTCCCTCTTGCTTTGTTTCCCGGACCCCGCAGCCAGCCAAACACAGCAGCAAAAGCAGCACTGCAGCGGACAGCCCTTTTTGGAATTTTTTCATCATTTTCTGGTTCCTTCACCTGCGCTCCTGCCAGAGGAAATCCCTCTGACCTGCAGAACGCTTACTGATTTTTACATATCCTGTGTAGTATAGCACAGTTTTTCTATAAAGAAAAGGCGGGAAAAGTGACAGAATTTCTCCAATAACATTAAAACTGCATTAATGTTTTTTACGATTTCATTACTTGCATTGATTTTCTTTATGCTTCTTGATATACAATAAATGGAGGTGATAGCTATGGCACAGAAAACTTACCGTATCGGTGATGTGGCAAATTTAATGGGACTCAGCAGAGACACTCTCCGTTATTATGAAAAACGCGGTATCCTCTCCTCTAAAAAAGAAGAAAACGGATACCGCTATTATACGGAAGAAGATATTTACCGCCTGTTCAGCATTCTTTATCAAAGAAAAATGGATATCGGACTGGATGATCTGGAACAGATCTGGTCTCAGGATCTTTCTGTTTCTTCTCTGTCTCAGATTATGAAAAACAGAATGGAAGAAGAAAAAATGGCAATCCGGCGCCATCAGCAAACCATGGCCCGATTAAATCTAACCAGTGAAGACTGCGAAAATATAAAAAATCACATGGATCAGGTAATCCTCAAAAACTCCCCCCGTTCCCACATCATCGTTCCCCACGCCGGCTTCTCTGAAAGCCTTGCACTGTGGTTTCAATATGCTCAGAAATATCCTGGGCTTGATATGATGTATATTTTTGATGAATATAACTGGGATCCGGAAAAAGAGGATTTGGGAATTACCTACAAAAACTCTCAGCTGGTTCTTCACGCAGATTTAGCGGAGTATGTGGATTATGATCTTTCCCCCGAATCTCATCCCATTATGCAGCCCTCGCTCTGTATGACTCGAATTCGCATTTCTCAGCAGAGAATTCCAACGGCTGAAGATCTTCTGCCGATGCTTCAATGGGCAAAAGAGCAGGAACTTATGGTATCCCGTCAATTTTACTGCACCTTCATGCTTCAGGGACTCAGTGAAGGCTGCCAATCCTGTTATATTCAGCTTTATGTGCCTGTCTTTTAATATTGTTTTTTTCAATATACGAAAAATGTCCGGAGGCTTCTGCATACTCTGCATCTGCCTTTCCGGACATTTTTCTTATGATAGAATCAGAATTTCAAAATATGGAGATTGCATTCTTGTGATGGCTGCAATTTTTTAGTGCTCTTCGTTTTCTTTGTGATCCTCACATTTTTCGTTGCCTACACGGGTAACGCGTCCCTTGCTGTCTGTGCAGTAGTAACGGTCATCTGCATCCTTGGCGTTCTTTTTCTTCTTCTGGATCTTACCGCTGGTATTTACCAGGTATTCTCCGCCGTCCTCATCTCCGTTCCACTCTACAACCTTCAGCTTTTCATCGCTGTCAGCCTTCTGCAGCTTGCCCTGGAAATAAATATTTCCATCATCAATACCGTTGTAGCCCTGTCCGCGTTCCTCTCCGGATTTGCGGAAATTAAAGATGAATTTCTCGCCGTCTAATTCAATGGTAGCCTTTCCGGTCTTCATAGCACCGTCCTTGGCTCCTCCAAAGTAGTAAACAGCCCATGCCTCATCCGGCTCCGGCATATCATCCTCGCCCTCAATCTCTTCCCAGGACTGGATTTTTGAATCATTTACACTCATCTTATAGAGACCCTCAAGCATCTTGCCGTACTCGTCAAATGCATAATACTCGCCCTTAATCCGTTTGATCTCTCCTTTGACAATCTCTCCGTCCTTATCTGCATAGAACCAGCATTCTTCTCCGTCTCTGTATCCCTCTGGATCCTGCTCCTCACCGGGAACTGTCTTAAACCAGCCTGTGCTCAGCCAGCTGTCAGAGGGCTGGGAATAGAACTTATCACTGGGAGTTGCCGCATTGCCCGGTGTGGAAATCCAGTTGAATACTGCATTACCGCCTTCCTCAAACAGATATTTTCTTCCATTGATGGTCTTTTTCGTACCTGCAGTTTTCTCACCGTTGCTCTTAAAGTAGAACCAGTAGTGATCCTCAAAATCGGGGTCATCCTGCTCCTCGTCCTCTGCTTCCAACCATGCCCATTCGTTGGCTCTCATCGCTCCGTCTCCTGCCTCGCCCAGGTAATACACACCATTTTTCCAGGCATCCTCGCCGGTCTGCCTCTCGCTCTCTTCGTTTACCCAGCCATAAAGCATTTTTCCTTCATCATCGAAAGCATACTTTTTCGCCTGACCGTCTGCACGGATAATCGTTTTAAATGTAGTCTTTCCGGAATTGGATGCGGTATAAGCTTTTCCATTCGGTCCAAAGTAGTACCAGCAGGTATCTGACTCATCATCATCTCCATCCTCATTTTCCAGCTCTCTCCACTGGTTTGCCACCATGACGCCTGTCTCATTGACATAGTAGTATTCGTCATCGTCCTGCACCAGCTGACTGATAGCCATATCGCCATTTTCATCCAGCCAGTACCAGTTGTTTCCGGACCGCTTCCATTCGTCCGTTACCCGATCACCGTACTTATCATAATAATGCCACTGGCCGTCTTCCTGCTGCCATCCATAGGCTGCATAGGACATCATTGCTGTTCCCATGGTAAATGCTGCTGCAGCGCAGGTTACCAGCATGCGTTTCGTGTTCTTTTTCATAATCATTACTCCTTCTTGATTTTCTATTTTCTCTTGTTTCTCGGTATCTCTTTCCGATGACCTTACTCTACACCCTGGAACCGTTCCAGGGTCAAGTGAAGTAAGAAAGCTGTAAGAAGTTGTAAATTTTCCGTGAAGAACGACAGAAAGCAGTAATTTTTTATGACGATTCAGGACGGCGTGAGAGCTGGAATCTCCGATGCATCTTGTTCGGCCAAAATAAAACAACGCCCCGGAGGATCTTTTTATATCCACCGAAGCGCCGTTTCTTTTAAAGCCTAATCTGATTTTTCATTACCTGTCAATCATAACCGTTCAGGGCCACCCCCTGGCCTGCTGCGAATTATTTTCTCAGCATTACATCCTGAAGACGCAGATGTCTCGGCAGTCCGTCTACCATCATAGGAGTCAGTTCTGCCTGAATCAGCGGCCGAACATAGTTGATGAAATCCTCTGTTACATAATCTCCGCTTTCATTGATCCACTCTCTCGGAACCTTTTTCTCAATGTTTGCAACCTTGTGAACATCATAAATATCCGTCACGCACAGATAGGGATCGTCAGACACTCTCTTTAAGATAACCATTTTTCCGGTCTCGCCTTCAAAAGCTGCCTTTACTGCAGCTCCGCCTACCTGATAAGCCTCTGTAATATCTACACGGCCTACAATATGGGACGCACACCGCTGCAGGGAGTTAAACTCGATTGCTCTGGTCTTGCAGCCTACCTCCTTGGAAATCTTCTGAGCCAGGAACCGTGAGGTGCCGGTCAGCTGACGGTGTCCAAAGGCATCTACGAAATCTACATTATCTGTCAGCTCGCAGACATAACGGCCATCCGCCACCTTCACACCCTCTGAAATAGCCACAACCACAGATTTCTTTGTTTTGTGAAGCTCAGCCACCTTATGCATAAACTCATCCACATCAAAGGTAATCTCCGGTAAAAACAGCATATCCGGGCCTTCGCAGTCCTCGCCCTTTGCCAGCGCAGCAGCGCCGGTCAGCCAGCCTGCATTACGTCCCATAATCTCTACCAGGGTTACGTTCTGCTGATCATAAACCAGTCCGTCACGAATAATTTCTTTTGTAATAGAAGCAATGTATTTTGCAGCACTTCCAAAACCAGGCGTATGATCGGTAATCGGAAGATCATTGTCAATGGTCTTTGGAACACCCATAAACCGGATTTTGGAACTGGTCAGAATCGCATAGTCTGACAGCTTCATAATCGTATCCATAGAGTCATTTCCTCCGATATAGAAGAAATACTCTACCTCCAGCTTTTCCAGGATCTCAAAAATCTTGTCGTATACCTCTGTATTTCCCTTGATAGGCGGCAGCTTATAGCGGCAGGAACCCAGGAAGGAGGACGGCGTTCTCTTTAACAGATCAATATCCAAATCACTGCGGATATGTTCTGACAAATCAACCACCCGTTCCTCCAACAATCCCTGAATGCCGTGCAGCATACCATATACCTTTTTTGCTCCCCTGTCTTTTGCAGTCTTAAATACACCGGCCAGGCTGGAATTGATGACCGCAGTTGGTCCGCCGGACTGTCCGACAATTACGTTACCCATTACTTGTTTCATAAGTGAGTCCCCCTCTGTATTTATTCTGTGAAGTTTATATCAATTTCCCTGATTGATAAAATGGCTAACTCCCGGTTAAAGGGAATTAGCCATTGTTAAAACCTTAACTTATTATCGAACTAGAATTATCTCTGAACACGTCCAGAACCGTCGCCACCTGCCAGATTGTCAACATCTGCACGAGTAACCAGGTTGAAGTCGCCAGGAATGGTGTGCTTCAGAGCAGAAGCTGCTACTGCAAACTCCAGAGCTGCCTTCATATCCTTGCCGTCTAACAGACCGCAAACAAGACCTGCTGCAAAGGAATCTCCGCCGCCTACACGGTCAACGATAGGAGTGATGGAGTACTTTCTGGAATGATAGAACTCACGAGTCTTACCATCCATGATGCATGCGGACCAACCATTGTTGGAAGCGCTGTAGCTCTCACGCAGAGAGCTGATGATATACTTGAAGCCAAACTTGTCAGCCATCTGGTTGAAGATATCAACATAACCAGCCAGCTCCAGCTCTCCAGAAGTAACATCGGTGTTGCCCGGCTTGAAGCCCAGAACCTTCTCAGCATCCTCTTCGTTACCGATGCAGACATCAACGTACTGCATTAAGTTAGTCATAACCTTCTGAGCCTTCTCGGAAGACCACAGTTTCTTACGGAAGTTTAAGTCAACGGATACGGTTACGCCGTGAGCCTTAGCAGCCTTTAAAGCAGCCTCGGTCAGCTCAGCTGCAGCATCACTTACAGCCGGAGTAATACCGGTAAAGTGGAACCAGTCAGCATCAGCGAAGATCTCGTCAAAGTTGAACTCATCTGCAGTTGCAGTGGAGATAGAAGAATGAGCACGGTCATAAACAACGTTGGAAGCTCTCATTGCAGAGCCAGTCTCCAGGTAGTAAATACCCAGTCTCTCACCGCTTCTTGCGATGTGCTTGGTTCCTACATTGTATTTTCTCAGAGCTGCTACTGCACACTCACCGATGGGGTTAGCCGGTACAGCGGTAACAAATTCTGCATCATGACCATAGTTAGCCAGAGATACAGCTACGTTTGCCTCGCCGCCGCCGTAGTTGATGTCAAACTCGTCTGCCTGGATAAATTTCTCGTTATTCGGGGTAGATAATCTTAACATAATCTCGCCCATGGTTACTACTTTTGCCATTTTTATATTCTCCTTTTTTAATTTCTTTCTAAAATTTATTTACTTTCTTGCAGCTGCAACAGCTTCAACGAACTCTTTTGCTTTTGCAGTAACTGCTGCGAAGTCGCCGGTCTTTGCGCCCTTGGTCAGGCTGCTTCCGGTACCTACTGCGTATGCGCCAGCCTTCAGCCACTTGTCTACGTTGTCTACGTCAACACCGCCGGACGGCATAAACTCACCCTGAGGCAGCGGGCCCTTAAAGGAGCTGATAGCAGCCGGTCCAACAATGTTGCCCGGGAATACCTTAATGATATCACATCCAGCTTCCAGAGCAGTAATTGCTTCGGTAGGAGTCATAACACCTGGCAGCATCGGCACGCGGTAGCGGTTGCACATCTTAATGGTCTCAACGTTCAGGCCCGGGCTTACTACATAGTTAGCGCCAGCCATAATTGCCATTCTTGCAGTCTCCGGATCCAGAACAGTACCTGCACCGATCACGATCTTCTCATTATCTTTATACTTTGCTACCATGTTTGCAATCAGATCGATGGGGCTTCCCTCATCAACAGTCATGCAAATCTCGATGAAATTAATGCCGCCCTCGATAATGGCATCAATCACCTTCTCGCCCTGCTCCAGGTTCTTTGCACGAACCACAGCTACCAGACAGTCTTCCTTCAGCCTTGCCAGTACTTGCTCTTTTTTCATGGTCTTATTCTCCTTTTCTTGTTCGTATATGCGAATCTTCTTTGCAAATACGATTTATGACTTTATTTTAATAGTTTCCAACATGTTTGTCAACAGGCAATCCTTATATTTTGCCCAGAAAACCCAACAATTTTGAGACCTCCGCTGCCTTTTTGGCAGTCAGCCGCCCCAGCTGTTCATAGTCCTCCGTAGGCTTATAAAGACTGGATACGCTCAAGGCTCCCACAACGCTTCCATCCGGTCCGAAAACAGGAGCTCCCACACACTCCATGTGCTCCTCCACTTCTCTCTCATCCAGGGCATATCCCTGATCCCTGACTCGTTCCAGCTCCTTTTTCAGGGATTCTCTGTCTGTTATCGTTCGTTCCGTATGCTTCTTGAATTTCATACGGGCCAGAATCTGTCCGCAGGTTTCCTCATCGCTGTATGCCAGAATCGCCTTGCCCAGAGAGGTACAGTACATCGGGTTCTTTGTTCCTACCGTAGCTGTAGTAATAATCGGATTTTCCGGCTCTGTCTTGCAGATATAGACTACCTCATGATCAGAACGCACCCCAAAAAACACCGTTTTTCCTACTTCCTTGGCAAAAGCGCGCATTTCCGGTTCAATCACATTGATAAAATTCAGATTGTTCGTATAATTAATCCCAATCCGGTATGCCGTCAGACCAATGGTATATCTTTGTCTCTGTCCCCGGTCTACATTTACCATTCCCATCTCTGCCAGGGTGGTTACAATGTCATAGGCGCTTGTTTTGGGAAGATCCAGCTTTCCGCAAATTTCATCCAGAGTGATCCCCTCCGGATTTTTGGATACCAGCTTCAGGATCTCCACGGTTCTTTGTGTCGTTCTGTTCAGTTTCATGGGACTTGCCCCGCCTTTCTATCTTAAACGGCAGGCAGCACAGGATAACATTGTCTGGCCGGCACATCTAATGCGCCGAATCTGCTGCTACAGCGTCACACCCTGCTTGAAGATAGCCATATCATGGAAGCCTGCTTCTTCTGCCTTCACCTTTTTGCCGGATGCAACAGCCAGAACATAGTCAAACAGTTCCTGAGCCAGCTGCTCCTTACTCTTATCTTCTACCATACTTCCGGCATTAAAGTCAATCCAGTTATTTTTATGTCCTGCCAGTTTTGAGTTGCTGGAGATCTTCACAGTAGGAACCGGTGATGCAAAGGGTGTTCCTCTTCCAGTCGTAAACAGTACAATCTGAGCGCCGGATACTGCCAGGGCTGTCGAAGCTACCAGATCATTGCCGGGAGCAGACAGCAGATTTAATCCTTTTACCTTCACCGGCTCTCCATAGGACAGTACGCCCTTTACCGGAGCGCTGCCAGACTTCTGCGTACATCCAAGGGACTTGTCCTCCAGAGTGGAAATTCCTCCCTTTTTATTTCCCGGAGAAGGATTCTCATAAATGGTCTGGTTATGACTGGTAAAATAGTTTTTAAAATCATTAATCAAATGAACTGTCTTATCAAACAGCTCCGGAGTTTCACAACGGTTCATCAGAAGGGTCTCTGCACCAAACATCTCCGGAACCTCTGTCAGAATCGTAGTGCCTCCTTTGGAAATCAGCAGATCGGAAAAGGCTCCGACTGTAGGATTGGCTGTGATTCCGGACAGACCATCAGATCCACCGCACTTCATGCCGATAACCAGCTCGCTGGCATCTATGGTCTCTCTGCTGAAGGCGCCTGCATACACAGCCAGCTCCTCCAGAAGCTTCATAGCCTCCTCCTGCTCGTCCTCCACGTCCTGACACTGAAGAAATTTTACTCTCTGTTCATCATATTCCCCAATATACTGCTCTTTTAAAAGAGGAATGTTGCTGTTCTCGCATCCCAGTCCCAGCACCAGAACGCCGCCGGCATTGGGGTGATGAATCATATCAGCCAGAACCTTTCTGGTATTCTCCTGATCATCGCCCATCTGGGAACATCCGTAAGGATGGGTAAATGCGATCACATCCTCCACATTTCCTCCCACAAATTTCTTTGCTTTCTTTTCCAGAGCCTGAGCGATGGAATTGACACATCCCACGGTAGGAATAATCCAGATCTCATTGCGGACGCCTACCTTTCCGTCTGCTCTACGGTATCCGTCAAAATATGCGTGGGCTGATTCTTTCAGGCCGGAGGCCACCGGTTCATACTGATACTCCAGAAGGTCTCCCAGCGCCGTCTTTAAATTATGTACGTGCACCCATCCGCCAGCAGCAATATCCTCCTTTGCAAAGCCGATGCGGAAGCCGTATTTGATAACCTCCTCGCCTTTTGCAATAGGCTTTAAGGCAAATTTATGTCCCTGCGGAATCTCTTC
The DNA here is from genome assembly GCF_964238185.1 of Lachnoclostridium sp. Marseille-P6806. Taxonomy (NCBI): domain Bacteria; kingdom Bacillati; phylum Bacillota; class Clostridia; order Lachnospirales; family Lachnospiraceae; genus Lachnoclostridium; species Lachnoclostridium sp. Marseille-P6806. The sequence goes on along the minus strand of NZ_CAXSLG010000008.1, from coordinate 137,482 downwards.
ACCAATGGTAACCTGGTACTGACCTACTGTCAGACTCTCACCCAGGGCAATGGGACGCAGCGCAACAGCTACATTATCATCCTCATGGATCCTGATAAAATCCTGCATTTCCTTTTTCTCCTTCTGTTCCAGTTGAAAGTATTGATATTTGTAAAGTTTTTCTGTCTTGTCCAATGTTGTAAGGGCTTACAATTATTCTACATAATCTCTGTTCATAAGTCAAGAAGAAAACAGGGATTATTTCAAAGAACTTGTGCAAAACTCTGTAAAATACTTGCAATATTTTTCTTTGGCGGTTATAATGATATCATCTTGTAAGTACTTACAGAAATGAGGATGATTTTCGTGAATATTTATGATGTTTCCAAAAAGGCCGGCGTTTCCATCGCTACCGTATCCAGGGTCCTGAATGGCAACCCCAATGTCAGCGAAAAAACCCGCGCCCGGGTGCTGGAGGTTATGGAAGAACTGGGCTACACCCCCAATGTATTTGCAAGAGGGCTGGGACTTGGTTCTATTAAAACCATCGGTATTATGTGTTCAGATTCTTCCGATCCCTATCTGGCTCACGCCATATATTATCTGGAACGGGATCTGCGCACCAATGGCTACGATTCCATTTTATGCTGCACCGGCAATTCGCTGGAAACTAAGCGTCAGTATTTTGAGCTGCTCCGCTCCAAAAAAGTAGACGCCATTATTATTGCCGGTTCCAAATTTATCGAAATGAAGATAAAAGACAATGCTTACATTATAGATGCAGCAAAGGAGCTTCCCATTATTCTGGTAAATGGCTACCTGGAAGGAGAAAATATCTACTGTACCCTTTGTGATGACAGAACGGCAACCCACTACGCTACAAGCCAGCTGATTGCATCCGGCTGCCGAAAGATTCTCTATCTTTTCAGCAGCTATTCCTACAGCGGTACCAACAAGATGAAGGGCTACCGGGATGCCCTGTGCGGACGGGGGCTTTCCGTTCAGGACGAATATATTCACCAGTGTGAAAAAGATGTGCTGGCAGCCAGAGATCTGCTGCTTCGCCTCCACAAGGAGGGGCTTCCTTTTGACGCAGTTCTGACCTCAGATGATGCGCTGGCAGTAGGTGCTGTAAAATATGCACATATGACAGGCAGAAGTATTCCCGATGATTTGAGCATTATCGGTTATAATAATTCTGCTTATTCCATCTGTACCGATCCGGAGCTGACTTCTATTGACAGCAAGGCAGAGGCCCTCTGCACAACTGCTATCAATACCCTTATGGGCGTTTTCAACGGCGGCAATGTTCCCAGCAGGACAACCATTGCCGCTGATTTGATAAAAAGAGCTACTACTAAATTTTAATTTATTTTAAGGAGGAATCATCCAATGAAACAGTTTATGGACAAAGATTTTCTGCTGACCACTGATTCTGCAAAGGCATTATTCCACAATTACGCAGAAAAAATGCCAGTTCTGGATTACCATTGTCATATCAACCCCAGAGAAATCGCAGAAGACAGAAAATTTGAAAATATTACCCAGGTATGGCTGGGCGGAGATCACTACAAATGGCGTCAGATGCGTTCCAATGGTGTCGATGAAAAATATATCACCGGAGATGCTACTGACCGCGAGAAATTCCAGAAATGGGCTGAGACCCTGGAAAAGCTTATCGGCAATCCTCTGTACCACTGGAGCCATCTGGAGCTGCAGAGATACTTTGGCTACACCGGCCATCTGTGCGGAGATACCGCAGAAGAGGTATGGAATCTGTGCAACGAGCAGCTGCAGAACAAGTGGTCTGTACGCAGCCTGATCAAAGCTTCCAACGTTACCCTGATCTGCACCACCGACGATCCCATTGATTCTCTGGAGTGGCACAAAAAGATCGCTGAGGACGACACCTTTGACGTACAGGTTCTTCCTGCATGGAGACCGGACAAGGTTACCAACATTGAGAAGCCGGACTACGCCTCCTACATTGGCAAGCTGTCTGAGGTAAGCGGTGTGGAAATCAAGGATTTCGCATCCCTAAAGGAAGCAATCAAGAACCGTATGGCTTTCTTTGCTGAGAACGGCTGTTCCGTTTCCGACCACGGTCTGGATTTCGTTCTGTACCATCCGGCATCTGAGGAAACCATCGACTCCATCATTGCCAAGAGACTTTCCGGTCAGGATATTACCAAGGAAGAGATGATGCAGTACAAGACTGAATTCATGCTGTTCCTGGCAAGAGAATATCACCGCATCAACTGGGCAATGCAGATTCACTACGGCTGCAAGCGCGACAACAATGCGTTTATGTTCAGCAAGCTGGGTCCGGACACCGGATTTGACTGCATCGGTGATGCCGCATCCGCAGCACAGACTGCAGATTTCCTGAATGCATTAAGCGCAACCAACGAAATCCCGAGAACCATTCTGTACTCCCTGAACCCCAACGATGACGCTGCTATCGGCACCATCATCGGATGCTTCCAGGGTACAGAGGCTGCAGGCAAGATTCAGCAGGGCTCTGCTTGGTGGTTCAATGACAACAAGACCGGCATGATCAACCAGATGACCAGTCTGGCCAACTTAGGCTGCCTGGGCAACTTTATCGGTATGCTGACCGACTCCAGAAGCTTCCTTTCCTACACCAGACATGAGTATTTCCGTCGGATTATGTGCGAGCTGATCGGCGGCTGGGTAGACAACGGCGAGTATCCGGATGATCAGAAGGCATTAAAGACCATTGTAGAAGGTATCTGTTACAACAATGCAGTAGAATACTTCGGATTTGATCTGTAATCACTAAGATACTTATAACAAAGCATCTTCATAGGACGCAATTTCCTATGAAACAAATAATACCGGCTGCGGCATCTGAGGGATTTCTTCCCCTCTGGCCCGCGGCCGGTATTTTTCATATCCAGAGTCTTTGCTCTGAACTGCTTATTCTTCTTTCAAATGCTTACAGATAGCAAATCACAGGCATCCCCTTATATACTTGCTCATAAAAGGCAGGTACCCTGTCCGGGGGGAGGTTGATACAGCCATGGCTTCCTCCTGTTTTGTATATCTCACCGCCAAAGCTGCTTCTCCAGTTGGCATCATGAAATCCAATGCCGCCATTAAACGGCATCCAGAAGGATACCGGGCTTTCATACTCGTAGGTTCCGTCCGCCCGCTTGGCTCCCCGCAGAACCTTATCCTTCTGTTTGTAGGTCAGAGGGAAAATTCCCGGCGGCGTATCATACTTTTTGGAAATATTTCCGGTAACACAGGGCGCATCCCAGATAACAGCTCCGTCCTTCACCAGATAAACATGCTGTCCGGTCAGATCCACCTCGGCATATGTGCTTCCCCAGTCCTGCTCTCCCCGGACTGCTGCGGTTGAAGCATACTGTGGCTCCCTCGTCTGTGACTGCCCGCTGCGGATCATGGCAATCAGCGCGTCTGTCTCTGCTGCCTGATCAATTTTCCATCCATAAGGGCCCGTAACCTCGGCAATCCTTCCGGATACAGTAGAAAATTGTCTTGTTTTTCCGGCTGTGTCGTACTGGGCTGCCAGATTCCCAATCCAGGCCCCGGCCTTTTCCCGATCCACCTGAATCTGTCCCTCGCTGGCTCCTGTAATCCAGGAACAGATTTCCACCGCAGGCAAAACCTGGCTCTCCTCGCCAATCGTATAGGTAATTTCCATTTCACGGCACTGATTCATAGTATCACACAAAGTTTTCAGGGTCTCATCTCCAGAGTAAATCCGCGGCTCTATATAACAGCCTAAAGCCTCCAGATCCACCTCCATAGCCCCTGTATGAACAGCGGCACGAATAGCCTCTGCCGCTTTTTCCGGATCCACCTGATTGCCCCGGATCTCCGGAATCACCGTAAAGGCCTCCCCCTCTGCATAGTCAGAAATCCGGGCATCTGCTGCTGCCGTTGCCCCGTTTCCTGTAATGCAGTCCAGCGCCTGAATGCTCTGTTCCAGCCGTTCTCTCTGAAAACTGCTGACCATATCTGTTTTATACTTGTTATCCACATCCGGTCCAAAAACTCGTCCGCCCGCATTCTGCTGATTTAATTTTTCCTGCAGAAATCCATCCGGCAGCTTTACGGAAAAACCAATCTGTTCTCCGGTAATTGTCTCCTGCTTTCCACCCCGTTCTTTAATCGTAAGGGTGTAATCTTTTGTATAAAAACTGCCGATACGCTCTGCTGCTTCATCAACCGTCAAATCGGCAATCCCCAGCCCGTTTACTGAGGTTCCTGGTACGAAAACCGTATCGCCTCCCTCTTCTGCCATAGCTATTCCTACAGCAGCAAGACTAATGGATAACGCCAGCACAGTCCGGCATACACCTGTTTTCCAGTTTTTCTTCATCTAATCTCTCTCTTTCCGGCTTTTTCTGTTTTACGCCTGTTCCCATTATAGAAGTTCCCTGAATCCCCGTCAATACCAGAGCTGTCCTTATTTTTCCCATTTTCTGTCAGATAACCTTTATCCACATTGATAACCGGGCATAGCTTTCAGCTTTTTCATAATCCGGATATAGGAGGGAATCAAAAATGCATCTGCCGCAATCCATGCTGCCGGACTTGCAAAGCAAACCGCAGCATATCCAAGCACTGGAACGAGGCAGAAGCCTACAAATGCCCGAGCAGCCATTTCACACACACCGGCCAATACAGCCAGCTTGGAATATCCCATCCCCTGAATCAAAAACCGGACAATATTTACAAATGCCAGAGGAATATAAAACAGAGAGTTTCCAATCAGAAACATCTGAACCTGCCCCAGAATCTCCGTCTGTCCTCTGTCCAAAAACAACAAACTGATCTGTCTTCCAAATACAAACAGCACTCCCAGGGCAAAAACCGCATAAACACATCCCATAACAGATGCCGCCTTTAGCCCACGGCTGATTCGATCCAGCTTTCTGGCTCCGATATTCTGACCGCCATAGGTTGCCATCGTTGAACCGAGCGCATCAAATGGACAACAGAAAAACATGCTGATCTTTGTCCCCGCAGTTACCGCAGCCACAGCCATAGAGCCCAGTCCATTTACCGCAGTCTGCAGTACCACGCTTCCAATCGCTGTAATGGAATACTGCAGTCCCATGGGCACTCCCATATTGCACAGAGCGAGAAGAATATCCCGATCTGGTTTTGCCTCCTCCTTTGTCATACGAAGAAGCTCAAACCGTTTTATCATAAAAATCAGACAGCAGACTCCCGATACCGCCTGGGCAATTACCGTTGCAATAGCCGCTCCCTCTTCTCCCATATGAAGCACCAGAATCATAAATAAATCCAGCAAAATATTCAGGATAGAAGATAAAATCAGAAAAATAAGCGGAGTACGGCTGTCCCCCAGGGAACGAATAATACCAGACACCATATTGTAAAGATAGGTAGCCGGAATCCCCAGAAAAATCACAAAAATATACCGGTATGCACCGTCAATAATATCCTCTGGTGTATTCATCCACTGAAGAATGGGACGGCATAATACACAGACTGCTACTGTCATAACTGCTGCAAATCCCAGGGACAGCCATGCCCCATTTGCCACAAATCTCCGCAGCATGGGGAAATTTTTCTCCCCAAATTTCTGAGCTACAGGAATGGCAAAGCCATTGCACACGCCCATACAAAAGCCAATAATCATGAAATTGATGGAACCGGTAGATCCTACTGCCGCCAGCGCCTGAACCCCCAGATATTTTCCCACAATAATGGTATCCATCATATTGTAAAATTGCTGAAACAGCATACCAAACAGCATAGGAAAGAAAAATCCCAACATCAGTCTGGATGGAGATCCTTCTGTCATATCCTTTGTTGTACTTTTTGCCATAATTATTCTTCCTTCCTTATTTTCTGGAAATCACCAGCTCTTCCATGGTTCGCTTCGGTACATGATGAACGCCCTTTTCATCCCGATAATAGGTAATGGTTCCGCAGGCATCCTCCAGAACAATCTCTTCATCCGGAGCGCCAATAGCCAGTACAAGCATGGGCACCAGATATTCAGGAATCTCCAGAGCTGTCTTCAGCTCCTCTTTCTGAAAGCTTCCGATCATGCAGCCGCCCAGTCCCTTTTCCACTGCCGCCAGCAGCATGGTCTGAGCCGTAATCCCCACATCCCGCAGATACGCTGTCAGATTCTCACTGATTCTGGTATCCTGACAGATAACAATAAATCCAGACGGACATTTTCCCTCTGCCGGAAGATGAAGCTGCGGCAATGCGCCAGCCCATTTGGTCAACGGCTGGATCTTCTTTACTACCTCCGGCTCCCATGCCAGAAAATACTTCAACGGCTGTACGTTCGCCGTCGCCGGACACAGACGGGTACATGCAACCAGCTCCCGCAGCTCCTCCTCTGTAACTTTTCTTGTCTCATCATATCCTCGGTAGCTCCGGTTTTTCTCTAATAAGTCCTTCAGCATATTCTCTTCTCCCTTAATGTACCGTCTGCGCAGTCTACACACAGATCGAATAAAATCCATATCGTTTTTCATCATATTACAGTTTTTTCTTGTTGTCTACTGTGGTTTTTTTAGATTTTTCCCGTCTTTTTCTTCATTTCTACAGCGGTATTTCCATTATCTGTCTTCCCTTCTTTGCAAGCCCTGTTCCCCTCCTCCCAACTCCCAAAATCCGTTTTCCAACAGATACAGAATAAGGGCGGCATTCCTGAGAATACCGCCCCAATCCTTGGCAAAAGTCTTTTTGATATTACTTTGTATTTTTAACCAGCTTATCAATCTCCTGAGCCATCTGCAGCTTCGGATCCATCTGCAGCTTTGGCGCCTCCTGCTCTGCCTCGCTGGTATTGCGATTCACGACCAGAGGAAGATTCACACCCATAATATTTAAGATAACGCCCTTTGCATTTTTATCAAGAACCTTGTTCAGCTTGTCTGATTCCACCACAACCGCCCGGAATCTTCCTTCCCGGTTAAAACGGCCAAACTCCACAGCATCTGTAAATACCGGCTGAAATTTGTCTTCATTCTTCATTTTGATCATGGGCGTTCCCTGACCCTCTTTATCCAGCGCAAACAGGAAGCTTCCCTTGCGGAAATCTGCCACAATCTCCTCCTGCAGCTCCAGAAGGCGCTGTTTTGTCTCCGGTGTAGCCGGCTTTCTCATCTCCTGGGCAAAGTAAATAGCAGTCAGATGAAGCTGCGGATTCTCCACCCACACAGCGCCATCCGGCATATCCGCCTTTTCCCGTTTTTTTATAATCTCATCCAGCTGAACTAAGGCCGGCTTCTCTTCATCTGGAATCTCAATGGCATTCACGCCCATGGCATACAGATTCGTAAAGAAAAACAGCATCTGCTTGCTCTCCAACCGGGTAACTGTTACTGGAATCTTTTTTCCGGCCAAGGTCTGAGCCGCCTGCTTTGCCTCTTCTCCGTCAAAATACAGGAACACCTTATCATCAAAGGTCTCCTCATCACATTCTACATAGGGCTCTCTCGTACATGCAGAAATCAATACAAAAAATTCTCCCTCTTTATCCGCCAGCCGCGTCAACAGCTCTTTTCTTCCATTTAGCATGATTCTTCTATCTCCCTGTCCTGATATTGATAATTCTCTCTGACAATATACCTGTTTTATTATACTGTCTTTTCTCTTATTTTTCAACTAGGGGTTTTTTCTTCCTAGCCTGATTCACCATTTTCCTTCCAAAGAACTGGCTGTCAAATAATGCCCAAAAGCTTAGTCACAAAGATCCACATAAAAATCGTAAATACGCTGACACAGGAGCTGACCACCACCATCTCGCTTGCCAAATCCCCGTCTCCGCCCATAGCCTGAGCCATGGAGAAAGAGGCAGCCGCCACCGGAGCCGCAAACTGGGAATACAAAACAAACCGCTCCAGCGGAGAAAATCCCAAAAGCACGGATACTGCCACAATGATTGCCGGAACTAAAACCAGTTTGACTGTCAGAGTAGGCACCAGATACCTTAAATTTTTCCGTACAGAAGAAAACTGAAGCGTTCCGCCCATAACGAAGCAGGCAAGAGGCGTACAAAGGGCTGCATACTCTTTTACCGGTTTTTCCACACAAGCGGGAAGCCGAATCCCCAGCCAGAGAAAAACAGCGCCCACTGCTGCTCCCATAATCATAGGATTAGTTATCATTTTTTTCAGAAGCTGAGGCAGAGAAGGCTTTCCTCCCCGAAAATACTCCAGAATCAGAACTGCCATCACATTATAAATGGGGATAATAAAAGCCAGCACCATGGATGCCAGACTGGCTCCCTCTGCGCCAAATACATTTTCTGCCAGCGGCACGGCAAAAAGAACACAGTTCCCCCGGTAAAGCGCCTGAACAATCACCCCGCGGCGGGGATTTTCTTTCACCAGAAGGGGGACAGCCACCATGCTGGCTCCAATCAAAAGCAACACACAGGCAATATTAACCGCCAGAAGCTTTCCGCTCACTCCCTGCCCTCCACTGGTCCGGTAAATGTTGTTAAACATCATAACCGGGAAAAATGCCTTAAAAATCATCTGATTCAAACGGATAAAAAACGGTTTGTCCACGATTCCTGTTTTCTGAATTCCGTAGCCAAAGGCAAAATAAATGAAAAACGGCACTACCGCATTCCAAGCAATCCAAAAGCTTTCCATAAAGGTTCTCCCCTTTTCCTATTTAATCTGTAATTTTCCCCCGAAACATCCCCTATGACGCCTAGTATAACACAGGCTTTGCCGGTTTTCTACCGAAACCCACAAGAAAGAAGCTCGCTCGCGAGCTTCTCCGCCTGCGGCGGGTCGCTTCTGCAACAAAATTCTCTTCCGATGCATGGCGATCCTCGCGGAGCGTTTTATGTCATAGGACGCTCTTTCCTATGACATAAAAAAAGCGCCTCCGGTATCCAAAGATACCGAAGGCAGGAATTCTATCACCTTGTTATCAATTTAGAAGTTTCTTTCTTTTTTCTGCACCCTTCCAGAACGTTCTTTGCGTCTGTCAGGAAATCTTTAAAGCACTGCGTATTTAGCAATAAACACAAGGGCCAGTACAAACATCAGCGGTGTAATATCCTTATTCTTGCCGGTAACCAGCTTCAGAACTACATAAGAAATAACGCCGAAAGCAATACCTTCGGAGATGGAATACATAAAGGGCATTGCAAAAATACAGATAAATGCCGGAATAGCCTCGGTCATATCCTCCCAGGTAATCTTTGTCACTTGCTGCATCATAAGGAATCCTACAATTACCAGAGCCGGTGCTGTTGCAAAGGAAGGAATTGCCAGGAAAATCGGTGATAAAAACAGGGCCAGTAAGAAAAGAATACCGGATACAATTGCGGTCATACCTGTTCTTCCGCCTTCTGCAATACCGGAGGAAGACTCAACGAAGGTTGTAATCGTAGAGGTACCGAGGCATGCGCCTGCAGTCGTTCCGATTGCATCGGCCAGCAAAGCGCCCTTAATGCCAGGGAGTCTGCCCTCTGCGTCCAGCATATTTGCCTTGGATGCACATCCAATCAAAGTTCCCAGTGTATCAAACAGGTCTACAAACAGGAACGCAAATACAACAACCAAAAAGTCCAGACTTCCGATCACAGAGAAGTCCATCTTAAACAATGTCGGTCCAATAGACGCCGGCATGGAAATGATTCCGCTTGGAATCAGGCTGAAAAAGCCGGCTTCCGGATTGGGAACATACAGGCCAATCAGCTGACATACAATTCCCAGCAGCCAGGTAACCAGAATACCAATCAGGATATTTCCCTTTACATTCTTTGCTACCAGAAATGCTGTAATCAGAATTCCAATCAGAGCCAGCAAAACAGTAATTCCTTCTGACTGGAAGGTTCCTGCTGCCACAGAGCCCTTAAAGGAAAACAGGCCTACCAGGGTAGCGCTGTCCACAACAATGTGCGCATTCTGAAGTCCAATAAAGGTAATAAACAAACCGATACCAACTGATACCGCTACCTTCAGGTTCGTAGGAATCGCATTAAAAATCGCCTCACGCACATTGGTCAGGGAAAGAATAATAAAAATAATACCTTCTACAAATACTGCTGTCAAAGCAACTTCCCAGGAATATCCCATACCCAGGACAACCGTATAAGCAAAGTATGCATTCAGTCCCATACCAGCGGACAGGACAAAGGGAAGATTTGCAAACAGTGCCATACAAAATGATGCGATCGCTGAAGCCAGAGCCGTAGCTGTGAAAATAGCTCCCGTATCCATGCCGGATGCCCCCAGGATATTCGGGTTTACCGCAAGGATATAAGCCATGGTCATGAAGGTTGTCACGCCGGCGATCATTTCTGTCTTCATATCAGTTCCGCGTTCTTTGAATTTAAAAAAGTTTTCCATACACTTCCTCCTTACTTAAATTGATAACAGATAGGTTCAGTTTATCACACTTCCTAATAAATTTCTTGTATTTTTTTAAAATTTTTAATAAAAAATATATTTTTTCGCAAAAATCAGCAAATTTGCGCTAAAACAGCTGACATCCCGCTACATATTTATGAATAATATCCTGCTCACATCCCAGATAAATCATCCGCTCCAGACGCTCCTCCAGACTCAGCTCTGCAAAAAGCGGAGTAGGAACCCGACTCTCATCCAGAACAAGTGCATCTGCCTCAAATCCGTCCTCAAAGCTTCCTACCTTTCCAAAGAAAGCTCCGCCTCCTGCCGTAGCCATATAAAAGACCTCTGGAACTGTCAGCGGCTTTAATGAACTGTCACTCAGGCGCCATCTCAGCTTGCTGGTCTGGACTGCAAGCTCCATAGCTTTAAAGATAGAAAGCACAGTCCCTCCCGCTACATCAGAGCCCAGTCCTGTCGGAACTCCCTCATCCAGATATCTGCGAACCGGCGCAATTCCACTGGAAAGATTGGTATTAGATTCCGGACAATGGGCGACAAAAACGCCCCGCTTCTTCATCAGTTCCAGTTCCTCATCCGGACACCATACACAGTGAGCCATAATGGTTTTGATTTCTCCGCCAAATGCCCCCGCCTTATCGTAGGCATCGCCATAGCAGCTGCTCCAGGGGCAGAGCTCCTGAACCCATGCAATTTCACTTTTATTCTCTGACAGATGGGACTGCAGCGGAAGGCCGTATTCCCTTGCAAGCTGTCCAATCCCTCTCATCAACTCGTCTGAACAGCTGGGAATAAAACGAGGAGTAAGAATTGGTTTTGTCCGTTGATACCGATCCTTGGTATTCTCCAGCCATTGTCTGGTTGCTCTAAGAGACTCATTGGCAGAGCTTTCACAGAGAATATCCGGAGAATTCCGGTCCATATTGACCTTTCCCACATAGGAACAAATTCCACTCTCTTCCATCAAATCCATCAAAAGCTCTGTGGCCTCCGGATGAATCGTGGCAAAAATAACTGCCCTCGTAGTTCCGCTCCGTCTCATGTCTTCTGCAAACATCCCATACGCCTTTTTGGCGTACTCCAGATCCTGATATCTGCTCTCCTGAGGAAAGGTATGGGTATTCAGCCACTCCAGAAGTTCCAAGTCCATTCCCAGTGAGCGGAAGGTATACTGCGGCGCGTGAAGATGAATATCCACCAGGCCCGGTATAATCAAATGTCCAGTATAATCCTCCAATGGAATTTTCTGATACTTCTCCGGAAGTTTCTCAAATACCCCCCTGCATCTTCCCTCTTCGATGACCAGATATCCGTCCTTGCAGGATTGAAGGCTGGTTTTCGAGCGGGAATATACAATATCGCCCTTCAATACTCTGTTCATATGCTTTGCCTCCTTTCTGAATGGGGAAACCCGCCTCCTTCCGGCGGTTCCCCCACTTCCCCACAGCTTTGGGCACTGTCTGCTGCTGTACTTTCAGGAAATGTGTCATCGATAGAAGCTGTTTCATAGGACGTAATTTCCTATGAAACAAAAGTGACTACATACCCAAAAGGGGTATGTAGTCAACTATTTCGGTAGTTGGTAGAAACGTCAGACCAGATTACTGATATATACATACGTCTATGAACTTATCATAGTAAATATATTCAGATTTTTCAAGATTTATTTTATTATTTTTATTTTTTATTTCTATTATCAAAAATAAATATTTCCTTTTCCTCCTTCTTTTTTCAGAACATGCTGAATGTTTTTCTTAATCCGGTTGGAAAAATAGGCATACTGAATCAGTTCCTCCTCCTGAAAACCGGCAAACCGGGCCAGCTCAAAATCCTGCTGTGCTCTTCCCAAATCCATCAGAATCGGCTCTGCAGCAGCCAGAAGTACTGCATTGACCTGATCCTCTGTCCGAATCAGCTCCTTTAAAGTCAGCTTTTTCAAGGCCAGCGCCAGACGGCTGCGGGACATATTGGTAATATCTGCCAGCTCCTTTAAGGTATCCACCCGCGGCTTCTGCCTTAAATAAATCAACAGAATCACTTCTGTAAGGCTGAGCCCGTATTTATCTGCCACCGGATCCAGATAATATTCCAGAAGCTTCCGATCTCTGTATGCGTCCAGAAGAAGTCCGTCACTGTCCAAAGCCTCATGATTCACGCTGCTTCTTTCATCACCAAGCTTTTGTGTCCCGGAAAAAACAGAAAAAGGCACCGCTCCGTCTCCCGCTGCATCCAAAAGGAACCGATACACAGAAAGGCGGTTCTTCTCATAATCCTCTTCTGTAAGAATGCATTTATAAAAATCATGGTAATACTCAAAAACCATCCGTTTCATTTTAATGGTCTTTGAAAGACTTAATCCCTGACTCACCAGAGAGCCCTTTGTTTTCACATAATAATACAGCGGCACCCGAAGCGCATAGATCGATTTTGTATGGCGCAGGTACTCCAGATTAAACATAAAATCCTCACACCAGCTAATTGTTTTATCCATAGACAGGCGGTATTGTTCTATCAAAGTTCTCTGAAACAGCTTATTCCAAAGTACTCCATAATAAAAATCAGCCGGATTTTCCATCATAAATCCTGCAAACTCCTCCAGAGTCAAAGTTCCGTCCTTATCAATATCTCCCTTGCGGGAAACCCGTTCTCCAATCACCCGGTAAAAATCAGTAATCACCATATCGCAGCCGCTTTCCCTGGCTGCTCTCACCATCAGTCCTGTTGCATCTGGCGTAATCCAGTCATCGCTGTCTAAAAACTGGATAAATTCTCCGCGAGCATTTTCCAGCCCCAGATTTCTGGTGTCAGAAACACCGGTGTTTTCTTTATGAAGTACACGCACACGGCTGTCCTGCTTCCCGTATTCATCGCAGATTTCACCGGAATGATCTGTGCTTCCGTCATCTACCAGCAAAAGCTCAAAATCCGTATACTCCTGGCTCAAAACACTGTCCACACATCGGTGAATACTGGCTTCCGCATTATAAACAGGGATAATAATCGTCACTGTGGGCGTCATGGCTATTCCTCCTTCTTCCATTTCAGGCCGATCCGGCCATTTTCTTCCTGTTACAGTATAGCAAAATCCAGACAAATTGAATACCGTCTTTTTTCCAGAAAGACTTCTGCGTTCCCTCTCTCTTGTCTCAATCATCATCTTTCAATTTCAGGCTGATACTAAAACACATTCCAGAGCGATACAAAAGCTCTTGACAAATTCTGAAAAAGACTTATAATGAACATAGTTCATTTTGAAAGGAGCCAGCCCTTGAATACCATTGTCACTTCCAGAGAAGCCATTCTGCAGACCAGCCGTGAATTAATCCGGACTCAGGGATGGGACGCTGTAAACATCCGCAATGTAGCAAAGGCCTGTGATATTTCTGTCGGATCCATTTACAATTATTTTCAAAATAAGTCCTCTTTGGTTACGGCCACTGTAGAAAGCGTATGGCAGGATATTTTCCATGAACCAGAAAATCCGGCAGGCTTTTCCCGATTTACAGAATGTATCCAGTGGGCCTATGACTGTATGCGCAGAGGCAATGAAACTTATCCCGGCTTTTTCTCAGGCCACTCCATGATCTTTCTGGAGGAAGAAAAGGAAGATGGACAGAAACTTATGGAAAAATCCTGGCGTCATATTAAGAACGGCTTTTACGCGGCACTGATGCAGGATCCAGCCATTGATCACAGCCGATTTGACCAGGAATTCACTCCTCATAAATTTGTGGATATTATTTTTTCCCTTATTCTGTCCTCACTGCTTCAGCAGGATTATAACTGCTCCGGCATCATAAGAATGACAGAGCTTCTTTTATACCGTCAGGATGATTCCCTTTTGTAGGCCGCTGAAGCAAATGCGCCCCGGCTCAGGAGTTCCCTTTTGGGAGCTCTTTCTTTGGAACAAAAATGAACATTGTTCATAATATAACACTTACTAAAACGAAAGTGAGGATTTTTTATGCAGGCAATTGCAGAAACATTATTTGATATCGGATATTTAATCTCTGTCATCACCATTGGAGGCATGATGATTGGAAAAAGTAACGGAAAGAAAGAATACCGCCTGTTTGGTATTATGGCTGTTATTCTTGGTGTCGGAGATTCTTTTCATCTCGTTCCAAGAATTTACGCTCTATGCACAACCGGTCTGGAAAACTATACCGCCCTTCTTGGCGCTGGAAAATTTGTCACTTCTATTACCATGACCATATTTTATGTTCTTTTTTACCAGGTGTGGCGTATACGGTATCGCATAAGCGGGAAAAGGGAGCTTACCATTCTGGTGTATTTCCTGGCAGCTCTTCGAATTCTTCTCTGCCTGATGCCTCAAAATCAGTGGACCAGCCCATCTGCTCCGCTTTCCTGGGGTATTTACCGGAATATTCCCTTTGCTCTTCTGGGCCTTTGCATCCTTCTCCTGTTTTATAAAAGCGCCCGTGAAACCAGAGATACGGATTTTCGCTGTATGTGGCTTACTATTCTTCTCAGCTTCGGCTTTTATATTCCTGTTGTACTCTGGGCCGATTCTGTTCCCCTGGTTGGAATGCTGATGATTCCCAAAACCTGTGCCTATTTATGGGCTGTTATTCTTGGATACCAGTCTATGAAAAAACTCTTGGCAAATAACTGTACCTTCTGAAAAATCAAAACCGGCCTGGCCGATTCGCAGCTTCCAATCCTTCAGAAGATGCAGATATTATGTCAACTCTCGAAAAATATCTACAAAGCAGTAGCTGTTCACAAAAACAGCTTGATATTGTTCTGTTTTTTGAATATAATTTCATTAATATAAAGATAAGCAGAAAATTCAGACAGTAATTTCAAATTTTTATGCAAGGTACAAGATATACAACTCAAAACTAAATTGTGTTTTAAGTTGGAGGGACAGGTATGAAGTATTATAAACAGACAGAAAATCGCACGCTCCATATATTGATGGAGGTTTTAGAGGAAGAAGCCAAAAAGAATCCCCTGTGGACCTTACAGGGACTGTTTGCTCTCTGCCGGGATGTTTCTCTGCTAGACGATGTGCCGGAAAATGCAGACTATTTTGATGAGATCTACCTGACCTTTGCGGAGCTGTTCTCTGAGTTTAACCGCTACGGCCGGTTGGAAGATGTTCCTGAAACTATAGGAAAAGTATGCAGCTTTACCACAGATGAAGCCGCAAAAAATGAACTTCTTTCTGCCCTGGATGCGCTCCACTCCGGAACGATCCAGGGACACACCAGATACTTGACTGCCAAATGGGAGGCAGAAGGAACCTGGCAGGACTGGCAGCGGCACATTGAGGAATTACAGTCAGAGATTGCGGAGGTTCTGCCGTTACAGCTTCGAACTGACCTGGATAAGATAGAAGCTGCCATTGAAGGGCGTCCGGCGAAAAAGAAGAAAAAGAGTAAAGTGGCATCTGCTGTATTTCTGGTGTTCACCCTGCTGTTTACCTGGCTTTCCCTGTATCTCTTTTTACAGGGCGCAGGGACTGCATATCGTGCGCTGAATTTGCGTATACGAGGTCAAAAAGACACAGCGGAGGTTATTCAAATAGCCTGTGAAATGCGTCCTCAAAAAAACGACGATATTCAAAAACGCGCAGAGTATACCTATTTTGAGGTTGTAACATTTACAACAGACACTGGAAAAGAGGTTCAATCACGATTATACGGAAAAGGAGAATCGGAAAGCCTCTATTCGGTTAGCGACACAGTGGAGATTTACTACAATCCTGAAGCACCGGCACAGATTACAGATGCCAGCTCCCATGCACAGCTGATAAAAGGTGTTGCTGCTATCGTATTTGGCCTTTTTATTTTCATTGTCATTGCCAGCTTGAGCCGGAGCCTGTTTTTGGCTATGGGACCACTTGGCATGGTGGTTTCCATTGGCAGCAAGGCAATCCTCCTTGCCCTTGCTTTTTTATTGCTGGTCTATCAAAACATCTACGAATTGTATCGCTATTTTCCTTCTGTAGATGAAACGGAATGTACCAGCTCAGGCGGTATCATGGTTCGGGAAAGTAATGGGAAGCCGTTTTCCGGATTGATGCGATCCTGCACAGAAAACTCGATGTCTCTCTATTCCTATAAGGACGGTGAATTGGATGGCCTGGACGTTGTGTATAGTGATGGCATTGTGAAGGAAACCGGTCATTGGAAAAAGGGAAAACAAAACGGCCTGTTTACACTCTATACAGCCTCTGGCATCCTGATCGACTATGCCAATTTTGAAGATGGCAATCGGCATGGTCTGACCCGGCAGTATGACCCGGAGACCGGCAGCATGACCCATGCAGGAAATTATCACCATGGCGAGATGGATGGTCTCTGGGTAGAGTACAGCCCGGATACCGGATATATTCTCATGGAGCAAACTTATCGTGAGGGAATCCTCCACGGTCCTGCCAGACAGTATTATCCTGATGGGCAGCTCCAGATCGACATGAACTTTGAGGATGGCATTGCCCAGGGGCCGTATAAAGCCTACTATCCGAACGGACAACTCCAGGTAGAGGACAATTTGGAGAACGGCTCATACAGCAGCCAGGTCAAGATGTATCACGAAGATGGTTCACCTATGGAGATTTCCCTGTTCTCATCCGGCGATGCATCTGCTGATTCAGATGAAAGCGGAATCACCATTACCGAGATAGATGAGGAGTTCGAATATGGTGTTCCAGTATCTGATGCGCTCATGGATGCGCTCACAGTAGCCGAAACCCTGTGGCGTGCCCATGATGTATCTTCCTTTGATGCATACGCCAACAATCTGTATACCACCATTCCAATCAGCGAATTTCTTTTAGGCTCTGATGGAGAAGGGAATGTCTCCTGTGAAGTGCTGCTGACCGAGGATAAGATCCTTCGGATCGAGGTCTGCCATGCAGAAAGCAGCCAGTCTCGCTATTTGGTGCAGGGTTTTGAGCAGGAAGAACCTTTCATTGAGGAACAGCAGATTCCACAAATGCTGGAAAGCCTGATTGCATTTGATCCGAATATCGATCCCTTTGATATGCTGATCAGCATCATCAGCAATACAACAGGTTCTCCTGAGGAGGATTTCAGTTCCTATTCTGATAATGACTGGCATTTGCTCGGACAGTGAGCGGAAAATCAAATATAAATGAACCATCAAAAAAGAAAATGATGGCTATAAAAATAACACCTACAAAGAAAGGGTTCAGAAAGCGGGGGATCCAGTTGTTTATCTTAGCTGCATTATTATTGTTTGCCATTGGTGCATACAATATCTATCAATATCATAAGACCGTTGAAAAAGGATTGGAAGGACCGTAAGGAGGAAAAGTATGGCAGGTTATATTTGCGCTCTTGCGATCAGTTTATTTGCAGTTGTGGCAGGGAGCTTTTGCATGGTCTATCCTCTGTACCATAAGCATGTCTGCAAAGAACCGGCAACGGCAAAGGTCATCGACATCCATAAGGAGCGGAGGGATGGCACATGGCACTCCTATCCGGTATTCCAATATCGGGCCAATGGACAAACGATAGTAATCCAGCATAATGTCAGCCCTTCCTCCTATGAGATTGGCGATCAGGTCGAACTGCTGTATAATCAGAACGCTCCAGAACAATATTACATCCCCCATGCATCCGGCGGGAATTGGGCATTTCTGCTTGGCGGGGCCTTTTTCTTTCTTATGGGGCTTGGTTTTACTGTGTTGATCGTAAAGGTATGGCTGAATTGATAGAAAATGGCGCCAATATCAGAGATGTCCCAAACTTTGGGATACTCCCGCCAAAAATCCGGAAGAAGTTCCAAACGAAAAAGAATTTCTTCCGGATTTTTCTATATATAGAGCAGGGGGCCGCTCAATCATCTAATTTGATGATTTTGCGACAGCCCCTTCATTCCAATTCTTTTTCAATTTCTTCAATAGACGGTAAGCTACTTTTCAGTTCTTCCGGCAGTGCTTTTACCATCTGATTTTTCCATTCTGCCACACCAATCGGATTCTGGTATCCAGCAAGAGAATACTCAACCACCGTCTGATTTTTACCTTTGACCAACAGTAATCCAATGGTCGGATTGTCATTCGGATGGCGCAAAATATCATTCACAACATTCTGATACATATTAAGCTGACTGATAAATCCAGGCTCAAAATCACAGGCTTTCAATTCAATTACCACATAGCAACGAAGCTTCAGATGATAGAACAACAAATCAATGTAAAAATCATCTCCGCCTACTTCCAGATGTACCTGTCTGCCTACGAACGCAAAGCCCTGTCCCAACTCCAAAAGGAAGTTCTGAATATGTTCCGTCAACTGACGTTCAATCTCCACCTCACGCCTTGGCATATCGGTGCCAAGAAAATCAAATAAATACGGATCTTTGAAAATCTGATTCGCCATATCAGAATCCGTAGGAGGCAAGGCAACAGGGAAGTTATTTACACTTTTCCCAGTTCGCTCAATCAATCTGCTCTGGATCTGGAAGTCAAGAACATTACTGCTCCAACCATTTTCAATCGTTTTATACGCATACCAGAGTCTTTCTTCCTGCGTGTTCAATTTATCCATCAACTTCATATTGGTTCGCCACGGAATTTGTGCAACAACCTGCTGCACAATTTCAAAATCAGGCCAGCACTCTGCGAATTTTCTCATATACTTGATATTTCTTGGAGAAAAACCGGACATATCCGGAAACGCATCTTTCAGGTCTTTCGCCATGCGGTCAATCACTTTAGCACCCCAGCCTTCTTCCTCTTGCTTTTGCAGAATAGCTTTACCAATATTCCAATAAAGACAGATCATACTGGAGTTTGCATTCAGTACAACCTTTAATCTCTGGTTCTCAATCTCTTTTTTGATTGCTTCTATAAAATCCAAATAACTATCACTCATTCCGGAAAGATTTGGAGCAACAGGGAATATCACTCCATTCTTATCTTTCCCCATACGTTTTCTGCTATCCATAATCGCTTCCTCCAATTACATTCTATATGGCATAAATCGAATTACCGTTTTTATTATTTGTCCCAACTCTATTATGCCATTGATTTTCAGTTTTTCAATATATTCGAAGTATAAAAAATGGATGCCGACACTCCGACCCCCATTTACGCTGACTTTGTATCTTCTGTTTTCGTTTCTGCTTCTACACCCGCTTTTGCATTGATTTCATCGAGGAGCTCTTGTCCGTACTTCTCAATCATACAAGCCAGAAAATCTACACAACGCTTAAATGCTATATTCTGTTCCATGAGCCCCTCTTTTCAAATCACTTTCCTCTGCTCTTTCGTTGACTTGAAAGCCGTGCTATTGGAATAATGATATTTCTGAATCATTTTCAGGGCATCTTCTTTTGAAATCTCCCTAATATCAAACTTAAACATCTCATCCATTCCCATTTTTGAGCACAAAAAAGGCACCCATCACTTACTGACAGATGCCATATGTACTCATATTATTAAATTGTTTTTTCCAAATTAACCGTTTCCAAAAAATCTTGAATCATCTTAAATGCAACACCCACATCTATCTGGAGCCAGTTTCTGTCTCCGGAATGTTCTACATTTCTTCTAAACTGACGATTTGAAAATGTAAGTGCTACTCTCTTACGCACACCATTCATATCCTTTTCTCTCATTGATGGTTCGTTAATGATATATGCCCTTATGCAATCTGCAAGCCGTGACATATCCACATGATCTTTCAAATAGCAGAAATCAAAGATATCTTTGTATCTTGCTCTATATTCATATTTGCATGTACGCCCAAGTCTATTTTACTTTCGATGACATTACCATCATCATCTTTAATGATAATATATACACGTTTTCAATTCTAATTCCTTCAAGGCAATTCTATTTTGAAATAAAATATCGGATGGATTCATCTTCCAATGAATATCTGATAAAATCCAAATCCAGGTCTTCCGTAGCGCGTCTCACATTCCCGGTAATGCTGCGCATCACAACGCCGCCTTTTATCGTCACATTTCTTCCAAGATTACTTCGTGCAATTGCCTTAAGCACAATATCCTGACACACACGAGCATCCGCATTTCGTTCTGAATAGCCAGCATCCCTATATTTCTCTGCCATCTTCTCCAAGTTCATCTTTAGAGTATCTCCATCTGTAAAATTTCAAGCACTTTATTACTCTTTGGTGCCATTAACGCATAATCCTGAATTTTCTGTATAGCCAACATTGGAAGTAATTTACGGTAATTTAGGATAATTTCCTTGTAATAATCAAAAGGCAATTTACTTTTATATCGTACAAGTTCAATCAGCATACGTTCCTTATTGTAAATCCGCATATCAGACCCTTTATAATCATCAGTCTCTATTCCTTCCTCGAAAAAGTCCTCTGGAATAAAATACTGTTTCACTCTTTCATCTTTGATTTTCGTAGCATCACGGGTTGTTGCCAAATCACATTCATCCGGTATCACATCCGTTAATCCGTGAAAGTAAAAAGCACTTTTCATCGTTACAACCGCATTCGGATATTTGTATACGAACATTGCAATTTCCGAAACATATTTCTTCTCCGAATATATTCCTTTTCCAACTTTGAACAGCTCGCCTTCTTCTATTTTTTCTCAATAAAATAATCTGATCCATATTTTTCAAGACATTCCGCACGTGTTTTCATCGCTTCTGCCTCCTTATTTAGAAATTCATCCGCATTTTTTATTGTTTTGCGGATGTTTTTCAAAATAAAAATCTATCAAAATCCTCTTGTGTCGCAATCTGTGCATACTTACAATCATCATTTCTGCTCTCCGCATACATATCATTGATAAGGCCTATCGACAGCAGTTCCAAATCTGCCATCGATAAGCCTAATTGTACACATCGAAGAAGAAACAACGGTGTTGTCATTTCACGGTCTGTCTGACGAAGTTTTTTTAGCTTCCACATCCGTTTTTACATTATTTTTCTTCGTTCTTAATTCTATGGTAATCTTCCATATTGATGCTTAAGTCTACGTAAGAATCGGGCTTAGATTTTCGGTTGCTCAAGAGACACACAGTCTCCACATTCGCCGTAGCCGGGAACATGTCTACGCAACACACCTTCTCCACCTGGTACCCCCGCTCCTGCAGTACCACCAAATCCCGAGCCAGACTGGTTGGCTTACAAGAAATATAAACCATCCGATCCACGCCGAAATCAATAATCTTTTCCAGTGCCTTAGGGTGAATGCCATCACGGGGCGGATCCAGAATAATCAGATCCGGCTTGTCCTGAAGCTCGTCAATTACCTTCAGCACATCTCCTGCAATAAATTCACAATTGGAAAGTCCGTTCATTGCTGCATTTTCCCGGGCAGCCTCCACAGCTTCCTCTACGATCTCCACACCTACTACCTTGCTGGCTACCGGAGCTATAATCTGAGCGATCGTTCCGGTTCCGCTGTACAGATCAAAAACAACCTTGTCTGCTGTCTCACCCACATATCCACGCGCGGTTTCATAAAGAACCTCTGCTCCCAGAGAATTGGTCTGGAAAAAGGAAAAGGGAGAAATCCGGAATTTCAGTCCCAGAAGTTCCTCATAAAAATAATCCTTGCCGTACAGAATTCTTGTCTCATCACTCTGGACCACATCTGCCAGACTGTCATTGCGGATATGAAGAATCCCCGCAAAGGAACCCTCTAAGGGAAGGGAGAGAAGACCTGCCCTCCAACCCTCCAGAAGTTCCTCTTCTCCGGTCTCCAGCGTCTCCGTCTGCCCGGAAGTAACCAGTGCTGCCAGAATTTCTCCTGTCTTTACAGCCCGGCGCACCAGCAAATGGCGAAGGTAGCCTACATGCTGCAACTTTTTATAATATCCGGCTTTTTTCTCTGTAAAGTATTCCAGGGTGTATGTCAGGATTTTGCAGAAATCCTGATTTACAATCTGGCATTCTGGTGTGTTCACAATATCATAAAAACTCCCTCTGCGGTGCATTCCCAAAGCAAGAGGGCCATCCTTGAACTCATCTCCAAAGGAAAATTCCATTTTATTCCGATATCCCTTAAACACAGGGCTTCCCTTGATCCCTTCAAACACATAGGAGCTGCATACTCCATCAATAAGGGATTTGACCTGCTGCTCTTTGATCTTCAGCTGTTCTTCATAGGGCAGACTCTGATAAAGACATCCTCCGCAGATGCCAAAATGAGGACATGTCCCTTCTGTCTGCTCCAGAGAAGAAGGTGCCAGAACCTCTAAAAGGCGTCCTTCGCATTTCCCTTTTCTCTTTTTATTAATCACAAACCGGATTGTCTGTCCCGGCAGAGCATTTTTCACAATAACTCTTTCTCCGTCTATATGCAGAACTCCTTTATTTGGAAATTCAATTGTTTCTACCACTGCTTCACAATAATCGCCTTTTTTCACACTGAATACTCCTTTTTCTTTATTTCTCAATTGAATCTCAGTATACCATTAATCAGCATAATAGGAAACTGTTTTCTGATTTTCTGTCGCAGGACGTAATTTCCCATGAAATCAAAAAGCGTGCCCCCTCTCAGAGACACGCTGCCTTGTTTTATTTATCTGCGTTTTCTTCCTCTTCTTCGAAGAAATCATCGTCAAAATCATCGTCAAAGTCATCCTCGAAATCCTCCAGATAGTCCGGAGTGAAGAAACGGTATACGCCATATGCGATAGCTGCCACTGCTGCTACTGCACCGATAATTGCCAGTACCCAGAGAATGCAGGTTTTCTTTTTCTCTTCCTCTTCTTTTCTATGCAGGAATTCATTCAGCTTTGTGGAATTCATAATCTCTTCTACGCGGCTCAGTGCATCCTTGCTCATGGTATCGAATCTGTTCATAGTTTCACGTCCTTTCTGTGATTGCGGCATATTATGCCCTCTTGAACATTATAACATCAATTTCCTCATTTTACTATCCTATTTTATTCAATTTTCTCTTTTTTATAACCGTTTTTCGCTGCTTTTTCTCACACCTTCTGCAGCTTTGCAAAGGACGCAAACATTTTTTTCACGCCTGCACGGTCAAAATTAACGGTCACTTCAAAATCCTTGGGGCCATCCTGAATCTGCTGAACCGTGCCTTCGCCAAATTTTATATGCTTCACCCGGTCTCCCTCCTGATACTCCAGAGAAGCCGGCTTCTGTACCGTAAAGGCCTTCCCAAATCCCGAATTGCTTCCGGCTGCAGCACTCCTTCCTCCAAAGCCGCTTCCAAAACCATTTCTGCTTCCATAGCTACTTCCGCCCTCAGCTCCCCTTCCTACAGACGGCTTATCAAAATAAGCATTGGGACGATCTCCAAACCTGCTGACTCCAAGTCTGGTCTGCGCCTGATTCCAGGGCAAACTGTCATCAGCAAATTCATCTCTTGAAATCTTTCTTCCAAGGCGCGGCTCCAGCCGCTCCTCCTTCATCACTTCTTTGGGAATCTCATCTACGAAACGGCTGAGGCAGGAATATCTGGTCTCTCCATTCACCATGCGGAATCTGGAACCGGTCAGTACCAGCCGATCCATGGCACGGGTAATTCCCACATAACAAAGGCGGCGTTCTTCCTCCAGCTCTGTCTCATCATTTGCAGCAATCGACATCATACTGGGAAAGAGTCCGTCCTCCATACCTGTTAAATATACCACCGGAAACTCCAGTCCCTTTGCGCTGTGAAGGGTCATCAGCGTTACTCTGCTCTGTGAATCATCCATTCGATCCACATCTGACACCAGGGCAACTTCTTCCAGAAATTCACTCAGTTCCGGATTTTCACTGCCATCCGTGTAGCTAACCGCCTTGTTCATCAGCTCCTGAATATTTTCCAGACGAGTCTCCGCCTCTATATCATCTTCATCCTCCAGTTCTTTTCGATACCCTGTATCCTCCAGAATTTCTTCTATGAGCTCCTTAATACTGCTCCCACGCTCCAGATGACTTCGGAAGGCCGCGATCTGCCCTGTAAAGGCCAAAACCTTTCCGGCCGCCTTTCCAAGCCCTTCTATCTCTCCTGCCCTAGTACAGGCTGTATAAAAGCTTACATTCTGCATCGCAGCCCAAAGCGTGATTTTTCCAATAGAAACTCCTCCGATTCCCCGCTTTGGAACATTGATGATCCGCTGCACTGCCAGATCATCCTGACCGTTGGCAATCGTTTTTAAATAGGCCAGAACATCTTTAATTTCTTTTCTCTGATAGAAATTAACTCCGCCTACCAACCGATAAGGAAGATTAGCAGCTACACACTGCTCTTCTAAAATCCGGGACTGGGCATTGGTCCGGTAAAGAACTGCAAAATCCCGATAATCCTTTCCACTCTCCAGAATCTCTTTCACAATCCCTGCAGCCTCCTCGCCTGCCTGCTCATACTGGCGCAGAATTACAGGTTCTCCCTCTTCCCTGGCTGTCCAGAGAGTTTTTTCCTTCCGGCCCTGGTTGTTACAGATCACGCCGTTGGCTGCATTCAGGATATTTCCTGTAGAACGGTAATTCTGTTCCAGCTTAATCACCCTTGCTCCGGGAAAGGTAGACTCAAAATCCAGGATATTTCCAATATTGGCTCCGCGGAACTTATAAATCGACTGATCATCATCGCCTACGACACAGAGATTCTTGTATTTCCCTGCCAGAAGAGAAACCAGCTGGAACTGAGCTGTATTCGTATCCTGATACTCATCCACCATTATGTACAGGAATCGCTCCTGATAATACTCCAGTACGTCTGGATTGGTTCGGAACAGATCCACAGTTTTAAAAATCAAATCATCAAAATCAAGCGCATTGTTTTTTCTCAACTCCTCCTGGTACATGGCATAAACCTCTGCCGTTTTCTTCTCTCTCCAGTCTCCCTCTGCGTTCAGGCGGAATTCCTCCGGGCCAATCAGTTCATTTTTCGCATTGGAAATAGCAGACAGCATGGCCCGATCCCGAAACTGCTTTGGATCCAGCTCCATTTTTTTTAAAATCTGCTTCATCAAAGTTCTCTGATCATCCGCATCATAAATAGTAAAGCTTCTGCTGTATCCCAGATTTTCAATAAATCTTCTGAGAATTTTCACACAGGAGGAATGAAAGGTGCTGACCCAGATACTGTCGGATTTTTCCCCTACCAAACGGTCTACACGCTCCCGCATTTCTCCTGCTGCCTTGTTCGTAAAGGTAATTGCCATAATGTTCCATGGATTTACCTTTTTTTCTTCGATTAAATAGGCGATCCTGTGGGTCAGAACCCTTGTTTTTCCTGAGCCTGCCCCTGCCAGCACAAGAAGCGGTCCTTCTGTGCAGAGCACCGCCTCCTTCTGCATGGGATTTAATGTATCGTAAACTGCCATGAAGTCCTTATCCTCATCTTTCTTCCTGATTCTTCTGGCTAGTATATCATAAAAAAAGAACCGGGGCAAACCTTTTGGGTTTGCTCCGGCCTCCTTCTCTGTCTTTTCAGGGCTTATTCTGCATATGCAATCGCTTCGATTTCAACCAGGGCAGCCTTCGGCAGGGCAGCTACCTCAAATGCTGCTCTTGCAGGGCAGTCGCTCTCGAAAAATGAAGCATAAACCTCGTTCATTGCGCCAAAATCAGAAATGTTTTTCAGCAGAACAGTGGTTTTTACTACATTTGCCATGGTCAGTCCCTCGCTGGCCAGAATGTTCTGGATATTGGTCAGAGACTGTCTGGTCTGAGCTGCAATATCGTCTCCTGCGAATTCTCCGGTTGCCGGGTCAATGGGAAGCTGTCCGGAAACGAAAACAAATTTGTCTGCGCGGATAGCCTGAGAATACGGTCCAATTGCTGCCGGTGCCTTAGTTGTTGCCAGTACTTTTTTCATGTTCATAGCCTCCTGTGAATTTTCTCTTATTCTGCATCCATTATAACGGTTTTTCCAGAAGAATTCAACAATATCTCAATTTTATTTTTCTATCAAAATTTTTTTGAGAATCAGGAGGCTTCCTGCGTTTCCACCTTTTTTTCTCCGAGCATGTCCTTTAAATCATCTAAAGACAGGTTCTGAAGCTCCAGCAATTCATTGATCTCCCGGAATTTTTCCATCAAAATCTGGTTTTCCAGCTGCTTTTCCTTTTCCCGAAGAGTTTCCAGACAATGATCATACTGCTCAATAGAAGCCTTCACCGTCAAAAGCTCCTCCTGACATTTTTCCAACGGTGTTTTCCTCGCTCGTCTCGCCATAGTATTCGTTCCTCCTTTACAAAAACAGTATATGGAGAAACAGGAAAATTTATGCAAAGTATTTCCTCACCCTCTTGTCATCTGGTTTTCAATACTATATAATAGGGTCAGAGGTGAGCAAATGAAAACAAACAAGGAACGACTGAACGACATTTTGGATCGTCTGGGAACCATCTCCTATATCAAGCTGGAAAAAATCCCGGAGATCGATCTCTACATGGATCAGGTGACCTCCTTTATGGAAGAGCATCTGAGAAAAGCTAAGCGGAATCCGGAAGACAAGGCTCTTACAAAAACTATGATCAACAACTATGCAAAGAACAACCTGCTTCCGCCCCCTGTAAAGAAAAAATACAGCAAGGAGCATCTGATTCTTCTGTTGTTTATCTACTATTACAAGAACCTGCTTTCTTTTCACGATATTGAACAGCTGTTTCGTCCTATTACGGAACAGTACTTTAACAGCAGCGCAGAGCCTTCCCTGAGCCGGATTTATGAGGAGGTATTCTCCCTAGAGGATCAGCAGATGGAACGGTTAAAAGCAGATATTCAGGCCAAGTTTCAGGCTTCTGAAGAAACCTTTGCCGATTTTCCTGTAGAAGATCAGGAGTATTTACAGCTGTTTGCCTTTATCAGTGAGCTGTCCTTTGATGTCTATTTAAAAAAACAAATGGTAGAAATGATGATCGATCAGCTTCGTGAAGAATCAGAAGCTGACACTTCAGAGACCAGAAAAAAGCGCTGAAACCAGCGCTTTTTCTTATGCTCTCTTATAATTTAGTTAGCCCTCTTTTATTCTTCCCCGTCCTTTTCCGACAGTCTGGCAAATACCATATCATAGCCGTCATTGCCATAATTCAAAGAGCGATTGACCCGGCTGATGGTTGCTGTAGACGCACCGGTTTTCTCTGCTATTTCCAGGTAGGTTTTTTTCTCCCGAAGCATTTTGGCTACCTCATAACGCTGTGACAGAGATAAGAGCTCATTAACCGTACATACGTCCTCAAAAAAGATATAGCATTCTTCCGGGTTTTTCAGTGTCAAAATTGCCTGAAACAGATGATCCACTGCTTCTGTTTTTATTTTCTTATTCATAGACCGGGGTTCCCTTCTTTCCTTTCATGATTGACCTGATAGTCTTCTTTCATAGTTTAGCACAGTAAAATTTTAAAGTCTATAGTTTTACAGCAAAAACTTTTCAACTACATGGGCAACGCCGTCATCATTATTAGAAAGAGTTACATAATCTGCTGCTTTTCTCACAGGAAGCACCGCATTTTCCATTGCAACGCCCAGACCTGCATACTGAATCATGGAAATATCGTTATACCCGTCTCCGCAGGCGATCATCTCTTCCCGCTCGATACCAAGCACTTTCAGAAGCTGAGAAAGGCTCTGAGCCTTGTCAATGCCCTTTGGAAGAATCTCCAGGAAAAAGGGTTCTGACCGGTACACACTGAAATCACGTCCCAGCGCCGCCTTTACTCTGGCTTCTGTCAGCGCCAGATAATCTCCGTCATCACACATCAGAAACTTAGGCACAGAAAAATCCACATAGTCAGCCATAGAGCCCACCTGACGCACCTTCAGGTGATTAATCCCTGCTTCAATCTTCACGTAGGGACATTCTTCGTTGTCTGTAATAATCAGGCCGTCCTGGTAGGTCAGAATACTGCTTACCCTTTCCTCCTGAGCCAGACCAATAATTTTCCGGTTCGCCTCTGCCGGAAGCTTTTTTTGAAAAAGCACCTCTCCTGTCCGGCAATCCATAATAATACCGCCGTTAAAGGACAGAATACAGCCACCATATTTTCCCAGTTCCAGCTCCTCAGCCAGGGGAACTACGCCGTAGGTAGGCCGTCCGGATGCAAGAACAACCTTTTTTCCCCTTTTCTGGGCTTCCATCAAGGCTTGACGGGTCTTATCTGTAATCACCTTGTCTCTGTTGGTCAGAGTACCATCCAGATCCAGCACAATCATTTTGTAATTCATAACCTTCCCCCGCGTTTTCTATTCACCGAACACAGCTCTGTAATCTGCCTGGAATTTGGCAATTCCTGCATCTGTCAGTGGATGGTGAATCATCTGCATAAGAACCTTATAGGGAACTGTGGCAATGTCTGCACCGGCTTTTGCACAGTCTATCACATGGATCGGATTGCGGATGCTTGCAGCAATCACCTGGGTACCCAGATTGTGAACCATGAAAATCTCTGTAATATCTTCAATCAGCTCAATTCCCGGCGTAGAAATATCATCCAGACGTCCCAGGAAGGGAGAGACATAGTTTGCGCCTGCTCTTGCAGCAAGAAGTGCCTGAGCCGCTGTAAAAATCAGAGTCACATTGGTCTTCACTCCCTCGGCGCTTAAAATTTTCACAGCCTTTAAGCCTTCGGCTGTCATGGGGATCTTTACAACCATATTGGGGTGGATTGCGGCAATTTCCCGTCCTTCCTTCACCATCCCCTCTGCATCCTCTGTCGTTGCCTTTACCTCCCCGCTGATCGGACCATCCACAATCGAGGCGATTTCCTGAATCACCTGATGAAAATCTCGTCCCTCCTTTGCAATCAGAGAAGGATTTGTGGTAACTCCGCAGATAATTCCCATATCATTTGCTTTTCTGATCTCGTCTACATTTGCTGTATCTACAAAAAACCTCATTTCTTTTTCCTCCCTCGTATTTCTGTATTCAATAGCACTTTCCCACTTTACTGTAGAAACATCATAGCACAGCTGATACCTGTATGCAAACAGATTCTTTCAGAACTTTCCCAAAAAAAGAAGATACTGCTTTACACAGTACCTTCCTCTTTATGCATCTCCTCCAGATTCACAAAAATCACATCGTCCAGAGCCTCTTCCGCGATGCTGACACAGTTATCGGCAATTCGATCCAGATTGTACAAAAGATTAGAAAAATCCTCCAGCATGGACGAATCACAAAGATTCTTCTTTACCCTGGCCATATGGGCCTTTGTAAACTGCTTCTGTGCCTTTCTCATTTTATTTTTACTGCGGCTTACCTTCCTTGCCGCCTCCCAGTCACCTGTGCGAACCGCCTCCATTGCATGTTCAAAAAGATAGTTCAGAATAGCAAAACAGTTTTTCAGTTCTCCCACTGCCTCATCGGAAATCTGGCGGTTTTCATTCTGCACCTTTTCTACAATCTGCAGAATGTCGCTGCACCGCTCCGTAATACGCTCCAGATTGTTTGATACTGATAAGAGACCTGCTGTTTTTTCCGCCTGAATTTCTGTCATAGCGCCGCTGGACAGCATTTTCGTCAGATACTGGGAAATATTCTTCTGAAGGCGTTCTAGAGCACTGCAGGAACCTGCAAACTCCATCCTCGCCTCCTTTCGGTTGGTTCCGGTAAGAGACTCCTTAGCCAAATCAAGCATTCCCTCTGCCAGCTCTGCTCCCCGATTTAACTCCTGAGACACGAGATACATAGCTGCAACCGGCTGCCCAATCACCTTCTCATCCAGGAACTTAGCCTGGAATGCCTGATTTTCATTCTGATCTTCTCCCGGAATAATCAGTTTTACGATTTTTACCATAACCGCAATCAAAGGAAGCCATACCAGGGTACAGACAACGTTAAAAGTTGTATGGGCATTTGCAATCTGGCGGGAAATAACAGCCACCTCTGGCCCCTTGGGAGAAATCATCTGCACAAAAGCCGTCAGAACAGGAATCATAAACAAGAATACAATGCTTCCTGTAATATTAAATACGCTGTGGGCCACTGCCGTCCGCTTTGCATTCTTAGACTGCCCAATGGATGCAAGAAGCGCTGTAATGGTCGTACCAATGTTATCACCCAAAAGAATCGGGATTGCTCCTGCAAGGCCAATCACACTGCTGACGCCATCGGGCCCGGCCTGAGAGGCAAAATTCTGAAGCACCGCAATCGTGGCGGAGCTGGACTGAACAATCAGTGTCATGAAAAGACCAACCAAAACTCCCAGAATCGGAATCTGAGACACCTTTCCAATCAGATTAATGAAGAAGGGACTTCCAGCCAAAGGCTTCATCACACTTCCCATAATCTCAATTCCTTCAAATAAAAGTCCAAAAGAAAAAATCACAAGACCGACATTCTTTAATTTTTCTGATTTTCCTGCAAAATTCATCAGAAAACCGATAAAGATAATCGGATAAATATAATCGCTGATCTGAAATGCCAGCAGCTGAGCTGTCATAGTCGTACCAACGTTTGCTCCGAAAATAACTGAAATCGCCTGAGGCAAACTCATCAGCCCGGCGCTGACAAAGCCGATTGCCATAACTGTTGTGGCAGAGCTGGACTGCAGCACAGCTGTTACCAGGGCTCCGGCCAGGGCTCCCATTACTGGATTCTTGGTCAAAAAGCTTAAAATGCTTTTCATTCTCTCTCCAGCCGCCTTCTGCAGAGCATCACTCATACTGTTCATGCCATACAAAAACAGAGCAAGTCCTCCGGCCATACCAAACGCCACTTCCATGGTTCCATTCATCCTCTCTTTTCCTCCGTATGCGGGATTACCCCGCTCATATTCTTTTCTTCATGCTTTTTGATTCTGCGTGTGTTGTTTAACACGGTTTTTATCATATCATAATGGTATTTTTACTTTCTACCTCATCATTTAAAATTTATGTTAAATCTATGTAAAATCGTGTCCGTTTTTTTCTTTCCTGAAAAAGCGTCTGTAAAATTTTCTGACCGGACAGACACCTTCTGTCAATTTTCTGATACATTGTATTAGGAAATCTTCTCTCAGGAGGAATATGATGAAAAAAATCACCCCTTATTTTTTTCTGGCAGCCGCCTTATCCGCCGCTGTCGCTCTTTCCGGCTGCTCTGGAAAAAGTAAAACCGGTATGACCCCAGTTACTTTAAATGAAGTAGCCCATTCTGTCTTTTATGCCCCTCAGTATGCAGCCATTGAGCTGGGATATTTTACAGAAGAAGGTCTTGACCTGACTCTGGTCAATGGAGCAGGAGCTGACAAGGTTATGACAGCCCTTCTGTCCGGCGACGCTGACATTGGCTTTATGGGATCAGAGGCCAGTATTTATACCTTTGCCCAGGATGCGCCGGACTATGCTGTCAATTTTGCCCAGCTGACCCAAAGAGCCGGAAACTTCCTTGTGGCAAGACACCCGGATCCTTCCTTTTCCTGGCAAAAGCTGAAAGGAACAACGGTTCTGGGCGGAAGAGCCGGAGGAATGCCCCAGATGGTTTTTGAATATATTCTGAAGAAAAATGGCATTGATCCCAAAACCGATCTCACCATTGATCAGAGTATTCAGTTTGGCCTTACTGCTGCAGCCTTTGCGGGAAATACAAGCGACTATACGGTTGAATTTGAGCCCTTTGCCACCGGTCTGGAGCTGGAAGGAAAGGGATATGTAGTTGCCTCTCTTGGCACAGATTCCGGCTATGTTCCTTACACTGCCTACTGTGCCAGAAAAAGTTATCTGGATTCCCATCCTGACATCATTCAGAAATTTACCAATGCACTTCAAAAAGGAATGCAGTATGTAAATACCCATTCATCGGAAGAAATTGCAAAAACCATTCAGCCTCAGTTTCCAGAAACGCCTCTGGAAAACATTATTGCTATTATTGAACGATATAAAGCCCAGGATACCTGGAAAAACGATTTGATATTTGAAAAAAGCAGCTTTGAACTGCTGCAGAATATTCTTGAAGAAGCGGGTGAACTGAATACCCGGGTTCCCTACGAAAAGCTGGTAACAACAGAATTTGCAGAGAAAGCAAAGGAAGCCTCCTGACCTCAGGCTTCCTTTGCCTTTCATTTTCTGTATCCTTAAAACTTGATTCCCCGCTTTCCAAGCTCCTGACACACTCTCCCTACAGGGAGTCCCACTACATTATTGTAGTCCCCGACAATGCCTTTGACATAAGCAGCAAATTTCCCCTGTATGCCATAAGCCCCTGCCTTATCCATGGGTTCTTTTGTATCCACATAGGCTTCCACCTGTCTGTCCGTCATGGGAAATACACAAACCTCTGTCTCTTCAAAAAAAGTAATGACAGGGCTGGTGTTCTGTGAAGAATTTTCTCCACAGAACACCAGGGTTACTCCTGTATAGACCTGATGGCTCCGGCCCTGAAGAAGCTTTACCATACGGATAGCGTCCTCCCGATCCTTTGGCTTCCCCAGAATTTTACCGTCAGCTGCCACCACCGTATCTGCTCCCAGCACGATCACCGGCTCCCCTCTGTGCAGCCCTGCAATATCCTCCGCCTTTTGCCGGGACAGCTCCATAACTACCTCTCCCGGTATCGTGCTTGTGATTACCTCCTGCACATGGCTGGGCTCTACCACCGGTTCTATTCCTACCTGCCGAAGAAGCTCCAATCTCCTCGGTGAGGCAGATGCCAGAATCATCTGTTCCATGATCTTGTCCTCTTTTCCATTTGTTATTTTTTCCGAATCCGCTCTGCCAGAGCGCCTGTCCGATAGGCTTCCAAAAGCTTCTCCAGATCCGCAATGTTTTCCTTGAGAATCATTCCTACATCAGTGTCGCCTACCAACTTTCTTTTCTCCACCCGCTTCACCACAATAGTTTCTGAATGGATATCGCTTCCCTTTTCAATCGCTGCTTCTGTAGATTCAAAGGGATCGTGAGCTGCCAGAATCAGACCATAGGAATTGTAAATCAGCGTATATCCGGCAATCCCTGTTTCTTTCTGATAAGCTTTGGAAAATCCGCCGTCAATTACCAGTACTTTTCCGCCACACTTGACAGGATTCTCACCGTTTTTTGATTTTACAGGTACATGGCCGTTGATAATATGTCCTGTTTCCGGCGACAATCCGAATTTCTCCAGAATCCGGTTCACCACCTCTTCATCCTCCAGAAAACGATAGTAAGGATTTTTCTTTTCCTGATGGGTTTCCTTTTCTGCAAGAAAATACCGCTCAAAGGTAGCCATCTTATCTTTTCCAAACAGAGGAGAATCCCGGTGAAGCCAGATATACCACATCAGATCTCTTCCATTTTCCCGTTCTGCCGGATCCACTGCCACAAAGCCCTTTCGAATATACCCATCCAGCACCTCATAAAGCTGCTTTCCCTGGTATCGGCCTCCACAGACCGTTACTGTTTTTAATGTTCCGTCCTCATTTAAGGGAACACAGCCATGATACAGCAGATTGCCATTGTATACCTTATACAGGCTTCCCCTGGACAACAGAAACCGCATATGCCGCTGAAGCCTCTCACAATTTAAGAAAGCTCGTTCCAGCCGTTCCATAATGTCCGCCTCTTCCGCAGTCAGAGTATAGGGATCTGCCGGATCAATGGTGGGAAAATTCGTATCCAGAAGCGTATACTCTTTTCCATCCAGGAAAATAGTTCCTTTTTCATAGTCAATCCGATGAAGAAGATTGCGATCCTCCAGCCCCATTTCCGGATGCGCCTTAATAATCTGTCCCTCCACCTTAAACTGAATGATAGAAATGGCCTTATGCATTTTCAGATCTGCCTCCATCTCCTTGGCATTGTAAATCCCGCCGCCTCTCAGCTTAAAACAGGTGCAGGGATCCTCCCGGTAAGTATTCACTGCAAAGGTTGCCAGAGGAAGGAGGTTAATTCCATAGCCGTCCTCCAGAATGTCAAGATTTCCATAACGGGCACAGATCCGGATCACATTGGCAATGCACCCTCTCTGCCCTGCTGCCGCCCCCATCCACAGAATATCATGGTTTCCCCACTGAATATCCACCGAATGATGAACCATCAGCTCATCCATAATCAAATGCGGTCCTGGTCCCCGATCATAAATATCCCCCAGAATATGCAAATGATCCACAACCAGCCGCTGAATCAGACGGCAGAGAGCAATGATACATTCCTCCACCCGCCCCACCCGGATAATGGTCTGAATAATGGCATTGTAGTAGGATTCCTTGTCCGGCACATTGACCTTCTCCGTAATCAGTTCTTCAATTACATAGGCAAATTCCGAAGGCAGAGCCTTTCTCACCTTGGACCGGGTATATTTGCTGGCAGACTGCTTACAGACCTCGACTAGACGGTACATGGTAATCCGATACCAGTCCTCCCGATCAGAAACCTTTCCCAGAATCTGATTCATTTTCTCTCTGGGATAATAAATGAGCGTTGCCAGCTCCTGCTTATCCTCCATGCACAGCGTATTTCCGAAAATATCATTAACCTTGCGTCGAACCGATCCGGAGCCATTTTTCATTACATGAGAAAAGGCTTCGTATTCTCCGTGAATATCTGTCAGAAAATGCTCTGTTCCTTTAGGAAGATTTAAAATAGCCTCCAGGTTAATCACCTCTGTCGATGCTTCCGCAATCGTAGGATACAGATCCGAAAGACGTTCCAGATATCTGACATTTAAATCGCGCACCAGGAATCCTCCTTTCATTCCTCTTCTGTAAGAATATAAGGTGTTGTCTGATATACATAATAGTTCAGCCAGTTGGCATAAACTGTGTTGGAAAGATTTCTCCAGGTCAGAACCGGCCGGTTTTCCGGATTATCGTCTGGATAATAGTGACAGGGCAGCTCCGGATTCAGCCCTCTCACCTGATCCCGGTGAAATTCATTGTTCAGTGTCATTCGATCATACTCCGGATGTCCCTGAATAAAAATTCTGCTTCCGTCCTCATTCACCACAAGAAGCACCCCTGCCTCCTCTGATTCTGCCAGAATATTCAGATCCTCATGTTTCCGGATATCCTCACTGCGTACCTCCGTATAACGAGAGTGAGGGCACATGACATAATCATCCAGCCCTCTCACCAGCGGAACCTTATGGTGAAGCACCTTATGGCTATATACCCCATTCAGCTTCTTCTCCCTGGGATATTTGGGAATTCCATAATGGAAATACAGTCCGGCCTGAGCTCCCCAACAGATATGAAGGGTGGAATGAACGTGGGTAGTGCTCCAGTCCATAATAGACTTTAGCTCCTCCCAGTAATCCACGTCTTCAAATTCCATGTTCTCCACCGGCGCGCCTGTAATAATCATGCCGTCGTATTTATGCTTTCGAATATCCTCAAAATTCACATAAAATTTATTAATATGGCTGGCTGACGTATTCTTGGATACATAGGTAGAAAGCATCAAAAAGGTACAGTCCACCTGCAGAGGCGTATTGGACAAAGCCCTTAAAATCTGCAGCTCTGTTTCCTCCTTTAAGGGCATTAAATTCAGAATCACCAGCTGAAGCGGACGGATATCCTGACTCAGCGCTCTTTTTTCATCCATGACGAAAATATTTTCTGACTCAAGAATGGCTCTGGCCGGCAGTTCGTTTTGTACTTTAATTGGCATTTTCTGTTCCTCCAATCATATTCAGGAAATCCTCTTCTGAAATGACGGGAATTCCCAGTTCTCTTGCCTTCTTATTTTTTGAAGAATTGGACGTTACATCATTGTTAATCAGATACGAGGTTTTTGATGTCACCGTTCCGGTAGCCTTTCCTCCCAGGCGCTCAATCTCCTCCTGTAGCGCCTTTCGATTGGCAAAATGCTCTACCGTTCCTGTGATAACAAACACCTTTCCTTCTAAAACTGCTTCCCCCTGGTTTCCTGACTCCTGCTCTATGGTCAGCTCCGCCAGAAGGCTGTCCACCAGCTGATTGTTTTTCTCATTCTGGAAATAGGAAATCCACGCATCGGCTAAAACCTCGCCAATTCCGTCCACTGCCGTCAGGGCCTCCCTGTCTGCAGACCGCATGGCTGCAAAATCATAATGGAATTCCCGGCACAGCATTTTTGCATTTGCAAGACCGATTCCGGTGATTCCCAGTCCGTAAATCACCCTTGGAAGAGTAGTGTCCGAAGCCTTTTTCACAGCTGCCGTCAGGTTGTCATAGGACTTCTGTCCAAAGCCCTCCATGGAAACAATGGCTTCCTGATGGCGATCCAGATGAAAAATATCCGCGTAGGTGTGAATAAAGCCTGCCGCGATAAACCTCTCTAAGGTTGCCTCGGAAAGTCCGTCAATATTTAAGGCATCCCTGCTGACCAGAAGGGCAAAGCTCTTTACCTTTTTTGCCTGACAGTCCGGATTCGTGCAGTAAAGGGCCTTCACATCCTTAACCTGACGAACCTGCGTTTCTCCGCCGCAGACAGGACAGTGGCCGGGAATCGAAATGGTACCGCTGCGCGTCAGGTTTTCTGCAATTTGAGGGATAATCATATTGGCCTTGTAAACCGTAATCACATCTCCCTCTCCCAGCTCCAGAGCCTCCATAATACTGATATTGTGAACACTGGCCCTGCTGACTGTGGTTCCCTCCAGCTCCACTGGTTCAAAAATCGCCACGGGATTAATAAGACCTGTGCGGGAAGCGCTCCACTCAATTTCCTTTAAATGGGTTTCTCTGATTTCATCAGCCCATTTAAATGCAATGGAATTGCGGGGAAATTTTGCCGTCCGTCCAAGGGAATCCCCATAAGCAATATCATCCATCAGAAGCACCAATCCGTCTGAGGGAATGTCATAGGTCTGGATTTTTTCTGCAAATACAGAAACCGCCTCTGGAAGGCTCTCCGTATCCACCTCCTGGTACTCTACAACATCAAAGCCCTGACTCTCCAGCCACTGAAACTGCCGCTTCCGGGAATTTCCAAAATCCACGCCGTCAGCCCGCACCAGCATAAATGCCTCAAAATGAACATTTCTCTGTGCTGTAATCTGATTATTCAGCTGGCGCACAGACCCACTGCACAGATTTCTGGGATTCTTATACCGGGCATCCACATCCTCGATCTCTTCATTTATCCGGGCAAAATCCGAATATTTGATTACTGCCTCTCCCCGTATGATCAAGGTTCCCTGATAGGAAATCCGCAAAGGAACATTGGCAAACACACGGGCATTTCCCGTAATTACCTCCCCAATTTCCCCATTTCCTCTGGTAACGGCCTTGACAAGTTCTCCTCCCTCATAGGTCAGCACAATGGTCAAACCGTCCAGCTTCCAGGACAAAATTCCTTTCTGGCTGCCCAGCCACTCCTGAAGTGCTCCAACATCCTTTGTTTTATCCAAAGACAGCATTGGAGCCTCATGCTCCTCCTTGGGAAGCTCGCTTAATACCTCATAGCCTACCTTCTGTGTTGGGCTTCCTGCCATCACCACTCCTGTTTCCTTTTCCAGTTCAAGCAGCTCATCATACATCCTGTCGTACTGGAAATTGCTCATAATTTCCCGGCTTTCCTGGTAATAGGTCTTAGCCGCTTCTGACAAAATTCCAATCAGCTCCTTCATCCGGGAAAGCCTTCTGTCCTGATTCTGTTCCATAAATTATGACTCCTCCTCTTCCCGTTCCATTCTGGCCTGTTCCAGCTGCCACTGCAGCTCCTCCAGCTCCTGGGGAGTCACTCTCCGGTAATCCCCCGTATTCAGTCTGCCCAGATGAATATTCATAATACGCACTCGCTTTAAGGTCACTACATGATAGCCCAGGGCCTCACACATCCGGCGGATCTGCCGGTTCAGTCCCTGAGTCAGTGTAATCTGAAAAGTTTTCTTTCCAAGTGCCTTCACCTTACAGGGTCTTGTTGTTACCTCCAGCTCCTTCAGCTCTACTCCCTCCTGCATTTTTTTAATAAATGCAGAATTGAAGGGTTGATCCACGGTTACGATATATTCCTTCTCATGAAAATTTCCCGCATGCATAATCTCATTCGCCAGATCTCCCTGATTGGTCATCAAAAGCAGTCCTTCCGAATCCTTATCCAAACGTCCTACCGGATATACTCTGACAGGATAATGAATCAGCTCTACCACATTCATGGCCCGATCCTTGTCAGAAGTAGTACAGACCACTCCTCTCGGCTTATTCACCGCCAGCAAAACCGGCTTCACCTTTTTTTCCCCGGCTCCCTGCCCAACCGGTTTTCCATCACATACAATCTTTTCCTGTCCGGTTACTTTTTCTCCCATTCCGGCCTTCCGTCCGTCAATGGTCACCTTTCCTGCCTCAATGAGGCGATCTGCCTCCCGGCGAGAACAAACCCCCTGTTCACTTAAATATTTATTCAAACGAATTGGTTCCATATTCTGTCCTTTCCTCTGCTCTTTCCCGAAAATCCAGGGAGCTTTCATGTTCCCCAGTATGGTATACTGCTATTTTCGTATATTCTTTTGATTTTGTCAATCCGCACCAGATGTTCCGAAAAACAGAAAAAGATAAAAAGGGGAATACCCGAAATATAATACGGATTTTCCCCTTTCAATCAATATCTCTTATTCCTGCAAATCTGTTATTGTCATCGTATAAACATCGCATCCCCTATGATTACGGGTGTGCTGAAAAAATAAACTTGTCGCTTTACAACACTTTCCTAAAGTCTAATTTTCCAAAAAAACAGATACTATCTACCCTGTTTTTTTGATTTCTTGGTAATCTTTTCCGCAGAATCATTTTCACTCATTTGCTTATCTATATCTTCTAAACACTGTTTTACGAACAAGCACGTCTCGCACAGGCAATACTTCTTTCGTTCCTCGCTGCTCAAGAGGCATTTCTCGATCATACTCATTTCGCCCCCTTTGCTTCCAGCATTGCCGCTTTCACATGATCATGGAGCAAACACAAAGCTGCATCAAATCTTTCTCTATCCTCTTCATCAAATTCTGCAAAATCACGTCCAAGGTAACATTGCTCAAAAAGATCCAAGGCAGCCTCTGCTTTCTGCAATTCTTTTAGGCCAGAACATGGGCATAAAGAAACCTCTGGTATTTCTGCTGCGACACTTCCTTGAAGTGCCACTGGATACAGCTCTTTGATCCGCTGTATCCCCTTAACCGTATTCAGGCTATTCCGGTTCCCATCTGCACTGAGCAGCTTCACGAAAATGTCCAGTCCTTTCTCCGTCAAGTCGTATGTGCGGAACTCTCGCCCCTGGACGTTTCGGAATGTTCCCGGAATAAACTCGCTTTGATACTCCGGATGCTGTTGGAGCAATGCGTCTATTCGGTAACACACCTTGCACTGCTTCCGCTTCAAAATCGCCGCCAGTTCACGGGCGCTGATGGTATCCTGCGGCTCTGGCGTACTGGTCATTCTGTATGTGCCGGTTCTGCGTAGACTTGGCAGGACCTCCATAGCAAGCCAACGTTGATATTTTTGCGCTCTTTCATTATTTGCTTTCATTCCAAGCAAATAATATAAGCTTTCTGGTATATAATCGTCCTTTCCACACTTGTGTGGAAAGCCTAATTCATTGCAGAAGCCATGAAATCTATCCCACATGACATAGCTTTTTCCATTTTTTTCTCTGCACCATCCAAACCCGATTGCTGTATCTTCTGCATTTACAGAAATACTTCCATCTGGATTCATCACGGCTCTTACTTTCAGACCCAGTTCTTCATTCTTGAACAGCTTGATATCATTCTTTTGCATACTTATCAGAACTCCTTTCTTGATTTTCCGCAAAAGGAATGATATAGTGTATTTATCATTCCCTTAGCGGAGTGGTTCAGTGATAGCATCTGCAAACTTTGGTCGGGGCGCAGATGCTATTTTTCTATTTCATCTTTGACAAGCTGGACTCCTCTCATCAAAACATCCGTTTTGGAAATCTTTAATCTTTCTGCGCACTCAATTAGCAGGTTATTCTGCTCCTGTGTCATACGAATTTCCAAGCGAACATTTTTGGGATTATCAGTTAGCTTTGTCCCTTTCTTAATGGGCACTAAAAACACCTCCTTTATCTTCGCCCGTACAATCATTATATTCCTTGTACGGGCAATCGTCAATACCCCTTCTTCAAACTTACCAAAAATATAATTTCATCTTCATCTTATCTCACTGTACACTAGTGTCAATCAAAAAAGAGCCACCTAAGCAGGCGACTCTCTTATTTGCTAAAAAGCATCTCTAATCAAATTACTCTGAAATTCT
Source organism: Lachnoclostridium sp. Marseille-P6806 (assembly GCF_964238185.1). Classification (NCBI taxonomy): domain Bacteria; kingdom Bacillati; phylum Bacillota; class Clostridia; order Lachnospirales; family Lachnospiraceae; genus Lachnoclostridium; species Lachnoclostridium sp. Marseille-P6806. Next base: position 97,070 of record NZ_CAXSLG010000008.1, on the reverse strand, counting down.
TCCACTAAGCCCATTACTTCTATATAGGCATCTGGGTATTCGTCTCGAAAATCTGCAATACAATCTGCAAGTTCTCCTACATTCGCTATGGACTGCTTATGAGTACGGATGTACGATGTTGCTTTTAAGGATAGCGCTGGATACTCTCCTACCTTCATTTCAAAATCATAGTGCGGATCTATATGCTCTTTCCGTGTCACCCGTGATATTGGAAGCACTACATAATCGCTTTCATCTGCTTTCCCAATAATAAGCACAGGCCGCTTTTTAAAAGCCATCTTATGTGATGAACTGTCAAAATATTTAAAGATGGCCCAATATGCCTTTCCTATCACTGAGCCACCTCCGCATCTTCAAATTCATCATAATACATATCATACATCGCATCATAAGGTCTGACTTTTTCTGCATCTTTTCTTATATCATCGAGCAGTAACGGTCTGTTCCCGTTCTCTTCATCTGCCAAATTCTTTCTTGCATTTCTCCACGAAAGTTCTCTGTGAGAAATTTCACTCAACTTCCACGATTCTAATCCCCCATATTGAAGAATTACATTTTTAACGATGTATGTTCCCTCCGCTGAAAGTGGACGCTTTTCCTCGTAGTACATGCCGTCTTTTGTATACAAAGCACGTACTTCTTTTGATACTGGTCCGTACTTCCACCCTTCAAACACTTCTGGAAACAATGGTTCGTTCGTGATCGCAAGGCATTCTCTCTGCGCAAGGTAAAGCAGCTTATGCAGTTTCATTTCATCAATCACTTCTCCTGATTGACGCTTATATTCGTCGTATATATATTGAGCAACGTCAATAATCCTTTCCATCACTGCACCTCCTTTTCCTTAACAATTAAATACAATTTTACAGATACAATATATTACATTTTGCCCCTATTAGCAACCTTTCACTCTGAACTTACCGAAAATATAATTCTCCTTTTATTCCAAAAGGGCTGACGTATTTCCGCCAGCCCTCTAGGTATATTCTCCTTTCTCCCATAACCATTTTTAATATTCTTCTTCGTATACAGCATTCGCCTCTTTCTCTTTTCCTCGCTCCATATAATAATCGTAGAGAAATTCCTTCTGAGCTTTCGTGTATCGTTTCAATGGATTTTTTGTGGGAATAGCGATGCCTTGAGAGGGGTTATGCAGTAGAACCCAGCCTCTCCTCACTAGGTAGTCAGCTGCCCCCATAATATCCGTTCCACTTTTCGTCATGCCGGACACATTGATTTCTATTAGTGCAGCTTTCTGTTCTTCCTCTGACAGATGCTCTTTCAAATAGTTATTTGCCCACTCCTGATGATTTCCCCACTCTACTTCATAGAATGTTCCATCCGGAGCCAACCATCCATAGTCCTCTGTCGAATGTTTCTCTTCGTCCAGCATACGCCCCATAAACCCATCCAACAAATCTGAACCATATCGGCTGTCTATCGGCTGTCCGGTTTCTCTTCTAACCTCATTCTTTAAGCTCTCCGGAACATACTCCATTGCAACCTCGTACCATTCCATATACATTTCCTTTTCTTTTTCAGCTTCTTTCCTTTTTCGGATTTCTTCTGAATATCGGCAGAAAATATTAAATTGTTCCGGAATATCCGGCTGTTCATTTGCATCATAGGTTGTCATGCAAAAAGTCTCCTTTGCTGTGTTTCCTGAAAATTCAGCTCTTCCGATAAGAACATCTTCTGCACGCCGCCGCAGTTCCTTTTCGGACATTTCAGTTCCGCCCATGCAGCTCAGCAGCAAATCCATGACGGTTTCAAATTCTCTCCCTTCGCAAAACATCCACTCTCTTGCAAGCTGTGTAATAAACTCTCCTTCAATACTATATCGTAATTTTCTTGTTCCTTCCATACCTACTCCTCTCGATACTTTTCATAATTTTCTTCAGCTTCCTCACGTTTTCTATACCAGTATCCTTCATCCGCTCTTCGAAACATAAAGCACTTTTGAGCCACATTTCCATCTCCTCCGCCCAAAACCGTGCTTACTATATCGTCAGTATAAACGCACATGCACTGATCCTTTACCGTGCTATATGTTCCATTGTAATCATGGAATAATTCATAGTCTCCCAAGTACGCCATCTCACACATATAACAATTTTTTCCAACTGGGTTTTTCAAACACACTGCTTCGTGCCTAAGAATGGTTTCCGGCCGAGCTGCAGTCTTATTACAATAATCGCATTTGTATCTTTCGACTTTTTTCATTGTACCCGTTCTCCTCCATGTTCTTTACTTCTCAGTTTCTCCGAACTTCTTCTCTATACTATTCATAATGGAACGCAGCCGGTTTTCCCCTATTCCTTTCGTCTCAGAGATTGCCTGTTCCACCTGTTTAATGTCTATTCCGGGAACCGAATCCCTGCCGTCCTTATACCCCTCCATATACAGATTCTTACAAAATTCCTCAAATTGACTGCGATCCATCTTTTTTACTCGTCTATAATCTTCTCTCCTGAGAATGTTCTTACTGTCCTGTGCCATTTTCTTTGCAATGTTTCCCATACTGTCTTATCCTCCTCTAAAAACATGCTTTTACTTCCCTTCCGATATGAAGGAAACCGCTTTTATCTAATGTACATTTACGGTACATTTTGTATCTGCTTCCAAACAATTTCCGGATGTCCTTCGTCAACGGAATCTCCTGACAAATATTTTTTCCCTTGTCATATACCAAAACTTTGTTTCCTCCCAAAATAGCTCTCTGAAATTTTACAATCATAGCTGGCTCTTCACTCCATTCCTCAACCTGTTTCATTATTGTATCAACCGCTTCATCCCATCCTTTACTCCAATTGTCATCTGCGTCGCATCCACCTATTCTGTACAGATAATCGTGCAGCCTATCTAAATCTATACTCTTCATAAGACCTCCTATAAAGGGCGGCTTACCAGCCGCCCACCAGTTTACAGTTATTCAGTTTTCCGTTTACGGTAATAAGCGGAGCGGAAGCCGAGGCTGCCGCTGAAATGAGAACGAGGGTAGTACAAGCTCAAGTAGAACACCCCAGCAAGCGCACCGCCGTACCAGCTGCCACCACGAATCGGGAAACACTCTCCGTTCATGTCTGCATAGATATATGCTTCTGGTTCCCCGACAAACAACCCAAGATTTTTCATCACTTCCGGAAGGTTAAAATCAAACTTAACATCTTTCCAGTGGCAGCGATCATGATCTGTATCTTCCGGTTCTTCGGTAGTAAAACGGATTTTCCCATCTTCCGCCACCAGATACACACTTTCTTCTCCAACTTCTACCGGAAGCCACAAAGAACTATTTTCAGACAAATCAATCGGCATAGCAGCATCATTGTTGTTGGCAATCTCCAACTTCCCATCCATCAGTCTCATGCCTCTAACCCATTCGTAAATGTCGCCGCACAATCCCTCTACTCCAAAAGCTGTATGATCGTGTGTCCATGTATCCGGTCCCGTTCCAGTCAACATATAAGAGCCGTCATAAGTCTCGCATCTCTCCTCCGGATTGCCATGATACTTTCCGTAATTTGTATTTCCATGTGGCAGCGTACCATTTTCCAAGCTATAATTAGCCAGGAAACCATGCTCCATCGCAGTCATTAGATGCCAGCCTTCTCCTTTGTCAAAGCAAGCCTTTTCCGCCTCTTCCAGTGTTACATTCGTTGCTGGATTCTGCATTGGCAAGCTATACGCCAGCCCATTGATGATGCAATTCTTATACTTTGAGATGAAAATTTCATCATAAACCTCTCCACCGATAATAAACATTGGATGAATAGGCTTTACATCCGGTTTTCTTGTAAACTTAACCATGATTGAAGGCAGACCATTCTTGTCCATCACAACCACATTGTCCTCTCTGTAAAATTCTCTGAACTCTACAAAATTTTGACAAAGCCCGGTTTTGCCGATTTCCAATTCCTTTCTTACGCATTTTCCTCCAGCTGCATCCACGCAGTTTCTGTTGCAAATAACATTCATCGCATTTTCCTCCTTGTGTATTTGTTTTTTATGCCATAGGGCTTTCTGATTGCCCTCTGGTTGCAATTCGTATTACCGATCGGTAAGTTTATAGGCTAAAGAAAAATCAGCCTTATTTGAGCCGATTTACAACTCATATATTATCAGTTCCTCATTATCTGCTGGATCACACTTCTCTTTCCACTCCAGCTTTCGGATAACGCTCCATCTGGAGAAATTGATATTCGACAGGTCATATCTTTCATACACTCTTTTGTCAATAACCAGGCGGCTACTATATCCTTTATTCTGAAGCACGCCGCTGTTTGACAGATTCTTTAGCGCTATAATATCCTCATCCGTACATTCCGCATGAATCGTAAATGTGAATCCGTCCAGCTCCTTCAAGATTTCTTTACTGATCCCCTTGCTATTCCAATAAGAGGTATGCAAGTACATCTTTCCTCTGTACCCTTTGTCCCACATTCGATTGATAAACTCCAGTACCTTGCCCGGAATCAACATCGGCTCGCCGCCGGTAATTACAATTTCCTCGTAATCCAGCAATTCTTCATCTGTATGTACTTCCCGGTATTCTGGAAGATTCGTATTGCAGTACCCCAGACAATTCCGATTGCATTTAAGCGTTACAATCACTCTCGCCGTTTTTTTCACAACTTCCTCCCTTAAATCTGTTCGATTACAGAATTGGCATCATCCAAGTACCCGTATGCCTCATCTAACATCTCAATGTAGTTCTGCATCTACTCACCCCTGTCTCCGTCTCTGAAGTTATCCGGAAGGTTATCATAGCTCTCTTCCTCTTCACTCTTTACTTCTTCCAGGATTCCTATTGCTTCAGCTACCTTTTCAAACGCCTCAGTAAGTCTCTTTCTTCTCTGTCTATTCATCGTTTATCCTCCTATTCAATGTGGTCTGTCTGTCCCGCAAAGCAATGCCCGCAATACCGATAAATTTCCTTTTCGACCCGACTAAATGTCAGGTATGTCATTTCACATTTTCCGGTTTTTTGATTTAATTTACTGCTATATGGTTCTCCCACCTGGAGATAGCCAAATTGCAAACTTCTCGGAGGAAGAACATTCATGAAGTTTTCGTAAACTCCTTCATCCACCAAATCGCCAGGTTTTGCATAATCATCCCAACTGAAATTCATCGGATTCTCGCTCTCGTCCGCCGCTTTTGTCCATCCTTCCATAGTCTTAATCTTTATATTCTCTTTCATCCTATTCCTGTCTCCTCTCATATTTTGCGATATAGTCCTGCACATGATGTCCGTTTATGACATTGACTGCCTCCAATTCGGTCAGCCCGCACCTTTTCTGAAGTTCAATTCTTAATGTTCTTCTCTGGCCTATATCCTGAAGTCCTTCATCTGCAAGCACACTGGCCGCTCTCTGATATTCTTTAGCTATGGTTCTGGAAAGTAACTCCATTACCCCCATCACCTTTTCTACATAATCAACACTTGATGTATTGAAATTATTTTCTGCGCAAAATTCAATCCACAGATCCAGCAGTTCGGCCAGGTCGTAAGCATCAAACTGCGTCTCGTCATCTTCGTTGAATCCTATATTGTATGTTCCGCCGCCGGTTGCGACTACTCCAGCGGCTGCTCTTCCCAATGTCATCACATTTCCTCCTCTCCGTCTTCGAGGTCTGTCCTGTGTGTTGCATAGTACGTAATGAGTGCCCGTAAACCTCCTGCATCTATCGTAAGAACCTTTGCGCCGCTTGCCTCATGGTGAAGCCGTGCGCCGTAATGCTCCTCTGCCTTGTCGGTTTCGCGAGAAAGCATTTTGCAAAGCTGCTGCACTTTATAAGGATCTGCGTGCAGTTCCTTTCTGTGCCTCTGCTGTATTCCCTTGAGACTGTCTGCGCATCTATTGACTGCCGCAATCGCCTGGCCGATTTCTCTCTCGTAATATAACGGTTCAAATCCCTGACCGGAATACCTGTACATTACCTCGGAAAGCTCTTTTTCAAGCTCTGAAACAATCTTTGAATAGTCAATCATATTACCTCTCCATTTCTTTAAGTTTGTTCACCACGCTCTCAAGCGCATATTTTCCATTAGTTGTAATCTGCCTCTGCCATGCTCCCTGTGACGGCGCCCACTTAAATCCATTGCTTTTTAGAAGCGTTCTAATCTCTGCATCTGGTTTTCCATCAAAAATAATCTGATATCGCATGGCCTCCGTATTCTTGACCACCTTAAATGTCTTGTATTCCTGTTCTGAACTTCCTCTTTCTTTAACTGCTTTCAAACGCTTTAACCGTTCTTCCACTCTGTGTACATTTGCGTTGTTGTTGGAAAGCTGGAAATTCGGGTATCCTACCCTGCCGAGGTAATCCGGTTTCCGAAGCTCTTCTATTGCCTCCTCACTGTACCCCATTTCTCTCAACCTATCATTGCCTGCTTCTTTGTCTTTCAGCTGCAAGGCTTTGTTGGCTGCTTTCATATCCTCTTGCAGTTTTTTCATATCTTCCAGCTTTTCCTCAAGCTTTTCGATTGCTCTTTCATCATTGGACTTAATAATTTCCTTGCCATAAAGGATATTTTCAATCTTTCCGATAATCCCTTGTACATAATTGTAAAACTCGCGATTTCTCTCCCATGCTGCCACCTGTCGCTCTTTTTTCTTAACTGGGAAATTCCCGGCGCCGCTGATCAGCACCGATGGACATATCATGCCAATGCTGCTCTCTTTGTTATAATATTCTGCCATTTTCCTTGAATACCGTTCTGCCAGTCGGTAAGCCCTCTCTGCCTCCTCTGGCTTTTTCTCTGCCACCTTATCAGCAATATCGTAAGCCTTGTCAACCTCGCTTCGGTAACCTGCTGTCGTGCTACCCTCTGCGTAATCACGCATTGACATCATGTTGTGTGCTGTTCTTGCGTTCCCTTCATTTATAGAGAAATATTTTCTTTCTGTATTCATCTCAATTCTCCTCCTCGTAATCGTCATAATCAATCTGCATAGCCTCGCAGATTCCTTCATAGCTTGTACCATTTTCATACATATTCTTCACCATCTGACCATGAATCGTGCCATCCCACTGTCTGATATGGCTTTCAATCTCTTCATTTAAACGATGATTACTTCTGTCTGCCATCTACACCACCTCCTTTCCTGGTATAAGGATTGCAAAAGCTGCCCGGATTGTTTCCAGCTTTTTCTCGGCTTCAGCTTTTTCTATCATAGCTTCCTGATAAAGTCTGTTCACTCTAATCAGTTCTTCCTTCTGTTTGTCGCTCGCTGCGAAAGCCTCATCCAGCTTATTCTTCATATCTTCCTGAATCTGATTGATTTTTCTGCAATACCGGGCATCCATTTCATCATACTGACGATCTTTCATGGTAACTTCAGCTTCCAGTTCTTCAATCCTCCTCACCCTTAAACGCATCAGTCTCTGAATACCGCCATTCTTTTTCCATTCTTTACAGAACTGATCTTTGTCAATATCACATCCCATATACTCTCTTTCGATTTCCTGATACTCTGCTGCTGTCGGTTCAAATTCAACTCGCTCAATAAATTCTGACATCATCATATATGTTTACCTCTTTCCTTACCATCTGGTAATTTTTATCTTGATATCATCTTAACTTACCAATCAGTAAGTGTCAATCATTAAATTTATATTTACGGAAATATTTTAGAAATAAACTTGTAAATTTACGCAATAGAAAATCCGGAGGAATAAAACCTCCGGACAAATCTATGTAGTCTTTTCTAATGTACCTGCCAGTTCCTTCTTCAGAACCATAATTTCCAATACGATTTCATCCAATCTCGCAAACACACCAGATAATGTTAAATTATCATTTTCTTCCTTCATTTTTTGTTCCTGAAAAGATACGTCCGGAATATGAACCGCAATTCCTTCTTCACGTCCCTCTATAGCTACTTCTTTTGTAAACCAATCTTTGAATCCTTTTGGTGGCAACATACCATTTTTAATGAACCTCTCTGCCTCTTTTTTGTTGAAACATCTTGCATTTGTCTCACCACGCCGGTTTCCGGATACCCACGGAACCTTTATCATTTTTCCGGGAATCTTGCTTCTCGAAACCGCTTTGTTTGGAGCTTCGAACCCCATGCATCCAGCAATATCAATACCAACATACCGCCGCTCCCCGTTTTCATCTATAACTGTCCTGATTTCTCCGAACCGTTCATCTGCGTATACTACGCATTTCTTATCTTCAAATTCATATCTGCTCATACCGCACCTCCATAATACGCTGTTCTTAATCCTTCCAGGCTTCGCCCAAACTGTTCTCTCAGCAAATTCAAGGACTGTTCCAGTTGGACACCATCTTCGTCATCAGAGAATCCAATTCGTCCATTCACAAACGTATCATCAATCATACGGATCAGCGCTGATACTTCACTCATTTTGATGATGTAGCTCTCTAAACTCTGCATATTTTCACTCCTTTGCTTATTGCGCTGGAGCTGCGGCTATGATATACTTTAAATGCTATTATTTAAACCGTAGCTTCCAGCTAGTTTTGCAGCCCTTCCCGATGCCCGTTAGGAAGGGTTGTTTTTTGTTACATCATCATTCTAACTTACCATCTGGTAATTTCAATCATATTTCATGATGTTACCCAAAATACAAGACCATCTTACCAAATGGTAAGAACAGAGCAAAACTAAATAAAGATACTATCTTTCAATGTACCATCTCCATATTTCCTGTACAGTTTGTACGCGTCTTCTTTTCCGATTGTCGTAATACTATCCGAACCATTTTCCCAGTCAGTGTACCTCGCTACAAAAAATCGCCCAAAACAATCTACGTACAGCTCAAATGCCATTCCATCAATATACTCATTGATTCCATCACGGTAAAAATTACCACAAAGCATATCTGCCTTATGAGTATCATACAGCACGCCGTTTATCACCTGTCGCGCACGGCGACCATGCCCTTTTCTTCTGCTTTCAAATTCAATTCCACTCTCCAGCTCAACAAGTCTTACTTCATATCCCAGCTTATACGCCATGTTCCTCCACTCTTCGGCTGTGAAAGAGTTCTTCTTTAATCTCTGAGAAAAATTCTGCGGCGTCCATCCCATCTTTTTTGCAAACTCCCTCTGAGAATACCCTTTTGCATCTAAGGCATCTTTTAGGATTTCTGACATACTTTTGCCGTTATCAACTGTTCCTATCTCTAAATTAACCATAATGTTCTCCTTTTACCTTAATCCTCTTTTCAATGCACACATAGTACACATTCTTCCGTCAAACATATCTTCGCTGAACCCTCTGGGGAGAGGGCGTTTCCAACATACAGCTCCACATTCTGGACAGTTTGTTTCCTCCCACGAATTATCATTCGGATCCGGCACATTAACTTTTAATGGCATTATAATAATTCCGCCACGATCACTATTTTTTCTTTGTCTAATTATCAACATCGTACCTCCAGTACCAATATTCCACTTTTGCTCTTATCCATACAATACCTCTCCAAATAATGCATACTGAATAATTGCGTCACACACCATTGCGTCTGCATTGCAGCAATCAATTTCCAAGTGCCCATTCACCTGCTCCAGACAGTTGCATCCAGTCGGTTTCTGTGCGTACAACTTAATGCCGTTTATCAATTTATCAAGATCTAAAGTATATACTTCATCTTCATCGCAATCATGTAATTTTAATTTTCCTCCCCTGGAAATTTGCTCATGTGCATACTCTCCAAGATAGTCACCTACGACCTTTGCCTCGTCACACCAGTATATGATGCCGCCTTCCAACGCTCCACACACAATATCATCAATATTTTCTTGTGATATATCTAAATTCATTTCTATTTTTAATCTTATATTTTCCATCTTACTGACTCCTTTTTGATCCAAAGAGCTGCTTACACAGCTACCTCAATCTCACCAGTTTTTCTACTATACTTATAAATTTTATATCCAAGAATTTCTTCAGGAAGCACTTCATTATCGTTTACTGTTTTTACCATTTCTCTTAAATACTTGACGTCTATATCCTCTTCAGGGATTGCGATCAACTCGTGAATACTTGAAGGCAAGATATAAAAATCGCCCATTATTCTTTCTGCTACCTTTTCCAACTGCTCTTTGTAAAGAAGGATATTAGCACCGTTTATTCCTCTACTGTTCGTTAATACGTATGTCTGGGGACCACCATTCATCTCTGCCGCAATCTCATCGCTCATTTCTATCAGTTCTAATATTACTTCACTCATAGTCTTTACTACAAAGCCTACTCTCTGTGTGTTTCTCGAAGCCGCAGCGTCAAGCTCCTCAATGCTAATTCCTACCGCTTCTAAACACTTATTGCTTAATACATAGCTTGTAAATCCTTTTTCGCCATTATTAACCACCGTTATGTAGATTGCTACAAGGTCAGCGATCTTTTTTCCCGGTACATCTTGTAATCTCTCAATATTTCTTTCAGCATTTACAAGCTGATACTCTACATTTGCTAAGATATACTCTTTTTCTGTCAGTTTCTTAGCATATCTCTCCAGCTCTGGGTTCTTATACTCCTGATAAATATTAAATGCTTTTTGCTCCACTTGCATGATTGTTATATCCCCGCTTTCTATTTTTTCTACAATTCTGTCTGCCTAAAATGGTAGACTAAATTACCTGGCCCGGCTGTCTTACAACCACTGCTTACAGCTGAATTCCATTATCCCTCTTTACTTCTTAGCTTTCTACTGAGATGATTGATTGAAATTCTGTCACCTCGTACTCGATTTCTTCCACATCCAAATCTGTACCGTTATCAATCAACCATTGTTTTGCCAGTTCGATTGCCTCTTCCTGCGTCTCTGCCTCAGTGTAATCACCAATCCAATTATCAAAACATTCTGTGTGATTTTTTCTCATCGATACATTATATTTTCTCATTTTCTCTACTTCCTCCATTCATTTTTTCTCCAACCATGATGCCGAGAGACATTGAACCAAATGCCAGCAAGAATACCGCTGATACAATTTCTCTCGTTGTCGCCAATGCCGCCAGACTCAAAAGAGCCAGCAATCTAATCACCATCTTCAAAATTCTCATTTACAATCATCTCCTTCTGTGGTATGCTTTTCAAACGAGAGGAGGGTATGAACTCCTCCTCCCCGGACTGATGTTAGCCACACAAGCTGCCAATTATGGCAAGCAATGCGACTGCAATTTCAAGTAAGACCAGCAGCCAACTAGCTACTTGAAATGCACGGCTTTCATTGGTCCTTTTTTCAAGCTGTTCTACCTTCGCTTCCAGTTCCTTGACCTTCCGCTTCAGCTTCTTCAACTTCTTCCGGTTCCCAACGTATCGCCCTCCTTCCCAAACTTGCCAACTGGTAAGTTTTTGTATAATCTTATCTTAACTTACCCACCTCTGGTGTCAATCGGAAACTTTGCGGTTTTCATAATTTTTGCAGGAAATATCTGCTTTTACGATGATTATGAAGTGCATAAATCATGACATTTCTTGCCTTTCCGGTCAGACGATAAAATTCTTCGTCCGTCATTGGCTGCATACAGAACTGAACCGTAACCAAGCGATCGTTATTATCATAGATTTTCGTGCCATACAAAACGTGATCTGCTCCTGTCTCTTTCATTTTTTTCACTGCCTGTCTCTCAAACCACAGCAATTCTTTTTGAATCTGCGATACAGGCATTTCCCCTCTCTGGATACAGCCTGTCGTATCTCTCATAGTCCACGTTACCATTCGTCCTCCTCCAAGTCTTCTTCCCACTCTTCCGGCGGTTTTACCTCGTACCCACCAATAGCATACCATCTTCCGCATCCTGGACACTGACAGCATCCATAATATCTATCTTCCAAGAAAAACTCTTCTCCACATTCACATCTTGCAAGCGCCGGAACGCTGCATGATGATTTTCTCGTAACAACTCCAAGACTTTCTACTTCTTCTGGATGCTCTAAGCACCACATGAAATTCTTTTCGGATAGATTATTAAGAACTACCTTTCCATCCTTCCACGGAAAAGCGAACCCCGCCTCCGGATCATTCCGGAATCTGTATTCTAAGTTCAATTCCTCGTGATATTCTGTATGTGCCGGTCTAACAATTTCCATATCGTACCCTTCCTCTCTTTAGAAATAACCTTCCAAGTCTATTCCGACCTTCCGGAGTTCCTCTCTATCAGTTCCAAGTTCATCAAAGAGATACCGCCAAAATTTTTCCATGCTGTCGAATCTTCCAGAATCAGCACTTTCATGTTCAACAATAATATCTACTGCATTTCCTAAGAGGGTTCTTAACCTTTCCAACTCTGAAAACTCACGAACCAGTTCGTAATCTTTTTCTTCTTTTTCCGTCAGAAGTTCTTCAAACTCAATCCATCCCCACGCTTCCCTGCTTATGTTTACGACATATTTTCTTTCAGAAAAATTAACAATCTCGCTGACTTTCTTTTCTATCGGATAGGTTCCCGGCATAACTGGTCTCTGGGTACTGTAATATCTATACATTCTGTTTTACCTCCATCTTCTCAAAATCAAATATCCCAATACTCTGAATATATTTCTTTGTGGTCCGAATCCCACGCCCAAACTGTTTTCCTTTAATGTACTGCCGGAGGTAATAGCCGCCGACTAGCTTTACTACCTCCCATGTTTTATCCGGATTCCACCGATCCTGATAAAATATTCTCTGTGCGCTCAAAATTACACCTCCTCAAAAAATGTAGTCGCTATTCTCGCCACATCAAAGCAGATGCTTGTCAGCTCCTGATCTGTATTGCTGTGTTCCATAATGTCCTGAGCGATTTCTACGATGTCTTCTGTGGTAATATTTTCTTTATCATCTGCCAGATCATACAGTAAATGGTTATATGCTGCATTGTCTCCGCCGGTATACCAGCGTTTTGAAATACAAAGTCTCCGAAGGGAATCTGCATTGATTTGTCTGATTTCTTTATATTTTTTCTTCATGGTTTATCCTCCTTACCATCTGGTAATTTTTATCTTGATATCATCTTAACTTACCAATCAGTAAGTGTCAATCATTAAATTTATATTTACGGAAATATTTTAGAAATAAACTATATGCCTTATATAAGGAAGAATCTAATTTTTGAGATATGCCTTAAAAGCCTCTGAAATGCTTCTGGATTGATTTTGTCTTTTTGCCGAAGGAGATATTGAAAATTTCTTTGGAATCGACTGGGACTTGATACGTCAAAAATCACTTTCATTTTTTGTGCAATTTGTACATTTTAGATGTGTGTGCGAAAGCAAGACCGCATACGGCGGTTTTGCGTATATCCTCTTTATTATTCTGGTACTGATACTGGTGATGGTACTGGTACTGGTTACAGTGGATTTTCCTAGTGACAGTCCTCGGATTGTCACGCGGACAGTCCATAGGACGAAAAAGATTTTTTAAGAATATTGCATTTAAGAATTGCATATGCTATAATGCCAGTAGGCAAAAGGTAAACATTATTTCGATGGCAAAAGAGTGAAACCCCCAACCGTGTTGCACCACAGTTGGGGGTTTCTTCTTTTCTTTTATGGTGGCAAAGCACCCACCAGGCTATTTGTCGTCCTTGTCCTTTCTGTCTAGCCATTTACAGATGAGGTGGCAAGCCACACCTGATCCGACAGAAACGATAAAGGTAAACAATAATTCGATGACAATCACCTCCTCCCGTTGCCGGGTTTCGGTAGGACAACACTAAAATTATATCACGACCGTTTCTGTTATTCCATACATTTTTTCATAAACTGATACCAGGCATCACCCAGCCCGGCTTGGGAGATAATTGGATCACCTCCTTCTATCTTTTCTCAAGATATTTGCAGTTGCAAAAACCGGTATGTTTTTTTCCGGATACCGTTGCAGTTACATAATACCATCTCGCGCCCTGATGCAGCGTATAATATCCATAACACTGAACAGATGTTCCTTTTGGCATTACTGCAAGGGATTTTTTAGATGTTCCGGCCCCTGCCCGCAGATTAAGGTTTGCCGTAGTTCGATATGTACCGGCAATGGCATTATCGCGGCTTCTCGCTGCGTCCACTTTATCCGGCTTTGATGTGGACGTTGTTCCGGATGCATTGGCCTTAGATCCATTGTCCAGCGCAACGACCGTATGTCCCTTTGTACGCGTTACCAGAATGTCTCCTCTCAGTAGTTGATCTGGACTTGTGCAATGTGCAGCATCTCTAAGAACAGTAAACTTTCCAGTCCCTTGCAAAACGGCAACCTCGGAGCTGGTGGAAAACGTCCCGACCTGGATTCCAGCATACAGACAGCAGATCCGAACCAGTTCTGAACAGTCCACCTCAACCGGAACTGAAACCTTGGACAGATCGTATCCGTAGGGCTTCGCAGTTGCCGTGGCACTCGTTCTGTGGCTTTGACAATATCCGATATTGTCATTCTTACAGGCAGCGTCCATATTCCAGGCAATCTTTTCCCGGACCGTATCATCCTTTGCCCTGACTACAATCCAGCCCTTGCTATGTAGATACCAGTTCTGGGTGTTGACCTCTGCTCCGCCCTTCTGGTCTCCGGGTTTCCCGCCGTTGATTCCGCCATTTTCGTTGCTTCTTGCACTTCCTACTCTTACTGCCATTTTCTATTCGCCTCCTTTTTTTCAATGGATTTTTCATCATCCTTGGCTTGTCCGCCCCTGATCTGGGTAATTGCCTGGATTACCTTGTCATATCCAACCATAGCGCACAACCAAGACAGCAATACCAAAGCAATCAAATATACTGCCATTTTCTCGTTGAGAATTGTTTCTGTCAGGATCATATATCCAGATGCTACCAAACAGGACAAGATGACAGCTACGCATCCAGCCAACAGATTTGACTTATAGCTCCATCCCATCTCGTCCAATGTCTTTTTAATGGCTTCCGTAAACAATCCAGTCATAACTGATACTGCCAACAATGCAATCAAAAACATTTCTAAACTCATAATCTTATCCCTCCGATTCTCCGTTTGATTTTCTTTTATTCTTTTCTTTGCTGGTCTTAATCCAGCCGCAGATTCCGCATTCACCAAGCAAAGCAGCTATCAGCGCACACCATGCTGTTTCCGGAGCGGATCCGGTCGCATTAAACATTCCTATCATCGTGTAATTGATGTAGATCATGTAACCAAACACACATATCAGGACTATGTTTAGTGTCCCGATACGCCCGAAGAAAGCCTTTATTCGCTCTGTGGCCGTCTTTTTTCTTCGGCTTCTAATTATATTGTTCTTACTATTCATAACGCCTCCTTGCGGCTGCTACAGCTTCACAGGAACGTTCCCTCGTCTCCGCACTTATCGTATGTCTCCCGGATATTCCGGATAGCGAATACAGCCTTGTTGTTCGGAAAATCAGGATTTTCCCTACAATACTTCTCATATTTATCAATATCTTCCAGTATCTGATCAAAGTGCTCTTTCGAGTGCCGGATCTTATGTCTGATTTCATCATCAAATCGCAGAATCCGGTATCGCCATGTGTAAGCCATACCCTCATCACTTGACTTCGACAGTTTATCCATTTTCTTACTCAGGTCATGGATCTGACCATTCATACTCTGCTGGATATTGATGCTCTGCTGTCTCCATTTCGGATAATTTTTTGACTGTTCTATGACTTCTTTTATTTCCTGATCTCTTTTTAAGTCATTGATTGCCTTATCGCCGAAATACTTTGAAACCTTACGATAGCATCCGGCCAAAAAAATAAGAGCCGCTACAATCAAAGCCGCTCTCCCAATGGTTACATCTCCAAATGCATTAATTACCGTTTCCAACCTTCTCCTCCTCTTCTCATTTAAAAAGAGAGGCGCACATCTGTACGTCTCTCTTTATCGCTCACTCCAGTTTAATTTTTGTACTTTCGTAATTTTTCAGTTCTTCTTCAGTCGCCAAATCATCATATGATGGCTCGCTGTCATCAATATACCATCCTGCATTTTTACAGTTCTGGATAACTGTTTCCTGCTTTTTTATGATATTCCCTAAGTGGTAGATGATTGTGTCCTGCTGTGCAACCAAGTCCATATACAGTTCCAGCAGTTCCAGCAGGCGGCCTTCTTTTATTTCCCCGCTCATGCCAGAGAATCCACGACACTGCTTACCACGTCACGCAGATTGAACAACTTCGGAACCTGATCCTTTGTATAAACTCCGCAAATTACCAGTCCTACCCATGTTTTTACCAATGCACTATTCTTTGTGAATACCATCGTCTTTTCCTCCTATTATTCTTCTAAAATTGACCAAACCACTTCCTGCAGGTTCCCCAATCGTGGGACCTGTTCTTTCGTATATACGCCTTCTTTTACAAGACGTACCCAGGTTTTTACAAGCTGACTATCTTTGTTGAACACTTTATACACCTCCTCCCATCATAGTGGCCATAATCATGGTCAGCTCAGCTATGGCCATGTCGTTATTCATTTGCGTCTCTACCAGTGCAGCATTTGCATCTTTTAGCTGGATTTCCAGGTTATTAATGCGCTGCTCCTGGCTCATCGACACAGGCACATCAGGCTCCCATTCCGCAGCAATATCCCAATATTTGTCTGCATTATCTCGGATCTCCTGTTCTGGTACGTCTGTCCGGAAATAGACTTCCTCATAGACATATTGAATAGACTCTCCTGGGATGTCTGCCATGTCTTCCTCTGTAGTATCTGGAATGCTCTCAGAAGGGACAACTTCCTCCCTGATGTTCTTTCGGATCCAGCATTCCGCTGTCTTGCTGGGATGCTGGCTGTAAGTAATCTCGTCCGGCCGCACCGGCGAATGAACTATTTCTGTTCTCATGCAATCTCCTCCTTCTTTTTTCTGCAACCATCTTGTCATGGTTTGATATAGCTTTGCAGGCAAAACTCTTGATTTTCCCGATGCTGTATTTCTTCCATATTTTCGCACAATCCGTATGTTGGACTTTCGCGCAATAAGACAAAGCTCTATAGGCAGTCTCAATCAGCAACACCATTCCGGATGTAATCTTTTGATATACCCTAATCATCGTTCTGCGTATTCTTTTGTACGTTCGCCGCCGGATTGTTATATGGTCTCGGTATATACGGTATCCCATCATATCGATATAACTTCCACGGCGTGTCCCATTTTTAATGTAGTCAACATTTCTGAGAATCCATCCTGGCTTAATGCTTAGACCAAGAGAATCCTGAATATACATTGCGAACAGATTCATTGCAGCTTCAACGTCCTTTTTTGAGCTTCCAAGAAACAGGATGTCATCCATGTAAAACATCACATGATACACCAGTCTGGTTCTCTCCGTTTTTCCTCTCCTGCTTTTTATCTTATACAAATTTTCCGTTGCATAATGATAAGCAGAAGACAGATAGTAATTACAAGCCCACTGCGAAAAATAAGATCCGATAGATAATCCATCATCAAAACAATCTATCAATTCATTAATCAGCCATATCAATTCCGGATTTTTTATATCCCGCGCAAACACAGATTTCAGTTTGCAATGATCTATGGATGGATAACATTTTTTGATATCTGCCTGTGCATAATACCGGGTGTGGGATTCATCTGTTTGAATCCACCGTTGTATTGTTGCAGCTCCTTTCTCCTGGCCTCTTCCTGGAAGAGATGCCATCTGATATCTGCCTATTTTCGCTAAAAATAATTCTTCGCAAGCCCCGACAGCAATATAATCCATAATCTGGTGCATTGGCTTCTGAATTCCAATTCGTCTCCATTTTCGCGATCCATCATCATATTTCATTTTATACCGAATAGGTGGCAAATCCAGTTTCCGATTCTGAATGCGATTACTGACATCTACTGCTATGTCGTGGATAATCGGATTTATCCATGTATACATATTGATTGTGTCTTCTACAATGGCTTCTATCTGGCGTTTGCTGTAGGATGAATAATTCGCGAGCAATTTACGAACATCCTCCCTCTTCGTTTTGCCTTTAATCCATTTCAAGATGCAGCCTTCAATGAATTGCACATCTTTTATGTCTACGTTTTTACAGTAACGTTTCATATTTTCCTTTCTAACCTCAGGGGCTTTCGGTTTTCTACTAACCCCGCTGCTGGACTCCACCAGCAGCCCAGATGCCACAATGCCGATTATTATCTCGACACTTAAGTGTTCTGGTGCCGTCTCGGTCAATTTTAGGATTTCTCCATGGCTGCTTTTACAGGCTCCTTTCGGATGCGCTGCATGATGCTATGATTCATTTTGTGACCACAAGGCGGGGCAGGATGTTCCACCTGGTGTTACCCAGCCCATTGTTCAGATTCAGGTACCGCGCGCCGGCATTAGCCCCATTGTTCAGATTGCCGAACCAGAGGCGCGCAGAGGAACAACCAGCCAACGCATCATGCAACCCAATATTTTGCATTAAAATCAAATTCTTTTATAGGGGAAGCCCCCTCTCCGCTAAAGCGGATTCACCCCTATGCGGCTACGCCGCGACGGAGGGATGAAAGGCGGGGCAGGAGGTACCACCAGGCGTTACCCAGCCCACCGTACAGATCCAGGTACCGCGCGCCGGCATAAGCCCCACCGCCCAGATGGCCGAACCAGAGGACTTCTCGCACCGCAGTAATTCTACTTCCTGTGTGTACACCATCCGAATAGCCAGTACTTGTTGTAGCCAGTAATCCTGTTGGCAGCCCAATGTATGGATACCGCTCATCATATCCAACATCTGATATATACTTCCATGCATTTCCAGTGTCGGGCACATCGTAAGAAAGAGCAGTATAATCATCAGTAATTTTGGTTGATATCTTGCGGCTGTCATTGACAATGTATGGCGTCTGCTTGTATGTATCACTTTCTGCATCGTACACACCATCCATAATGATATCAGAAACAATGATATATCCCCCATTACCCATTTCCACCCCAGAAATAACAAACGGCTCCTTACTATTTTTCGGATTTCCGGGAGAGCCATCCGGTCCGAGGACATTATCACATGACCCAGATCGCCAATGCATCGTACTGAGGTAAACCGGAGATGCCAGTGTTTCAGATAGTGTTACCGTTTCTGTCGAAAAATCGGTATCAACATCCACATAGACAGCGCTGTTATTATCGTCATAACTTTCGATTTTGAGAATTTTTACACTGTCAGCATACTTATGAATCTCAGCAGCCGAACGATCAATGCTTACCGTACTGCCATTGAGTTTTCCATGTCCAATCGATACATAGGAGCCGACAAGCAGACTGTTTGCCTTACTTTTTTCAATGATAATTCTTTTTGCAGCAGATTCCTCGACAGTCGCAGGCGCCTGAGTGCCGTAGCTCGTGCATCCCGTCATAGTAGCCTGACTGTTTTTGTTTGCAAATTTCATATCATTCATCCACTGAACCCATGCCATATCGGTAGATGTAAAACCACAATACTGAGTTCCTTTTTTCTTAAATTCAGTTATCTGGGTATTGTATGATATAGTTTGTCGGGCAGGAATGCGACCAGAAATGGATGATATCACCCCATTGTCATCACGAACACCAATGTACTTTGCTACAAAATAAAATGACCGGTATGTTCCGTCCGGTCGTACTGCAGCGGCCCACGGCTTCATATCATCCTGGGGCTTGTCAGCGAACTCCCATCCTTCCTCCGTATCTGTGCAGAATCTCCGATAAAACGGAGTCAGGAATGCTCTATAAACATCTCCATTTCCTCCATATCGGTCAAACTCCGGAGAACCTTCAACGGCCGTAATGTGCGGCTCTCCATTTTCATCCACATATCCGTTCACATCGATTCCGTTAAACATCAGATTTGTATTCGGTTTATCGGCGAAGTCATTCCTGCCTTTAGCCTCATTTGTGGATGTTTCAACAACAACGTCTGCATTATCCCCAGTCTTGGTCCCGAGTGTGGACTGGCTCTGTGAAAATCGCGGAAAAGTTACTCCGCCCCGCCAGCCGGCCCGATGCAGGTCAAACCACTGTGACCATGACATAGCATCGTCTTTATTTATTTTCTGAGCCATTTGGCCGCGAACAGCTTCTCCGGCAGTGGGATATGTCACACCATCAGCGCCCAATCTCACATCTTTGATTTCTGCCTCATCCGGGGTCGAACCTGCGATAATTTCATCCAATCTCTTTTTTAAATCAAGATATCTGGCATCGTTGACAGAATACAGCGTCCAGTAGCTACTGTCGGCAATATCAGTACCACCTGGCACATCCCGGATCGAAATATAACTGTTTCCTGAACTTTCATCAAAAACAGTAGTCCAGAATTCATATGACTTATTGCGGCTCCATTTGCCGCCATTTGTCGGTCTTACTTTTACATAATAGGTTTTTGTTTCCGGCATATTATCCTCCATATTTTCATAAAATTACGAACTCCAAAGCAAATGTTGTGTCTCCTGTATAGCTGATTTCCAGTCCATCATCACGCCAGATCGCACTGATGGGCTGCGCAGAGACCAATGTAGCATCGATAACTTCAATATCTTTCGATGTCACAATAAGGCGACCAGGAATCGTGACTTGCACTTTTCCATCGCCGCCTTTTCTCATTAATCCATATAATCCCTGTCCAATGATGCATATCATACAATCACGACCTTCTCTTTGGGAGTATGTAATCAATTGCTTCTACTTCCACACCTCTGCTTGTCGCTGACGTTGATGTAGCGGTAACGTACAGAGCTTTGTGATACTCTTGCGTATCAGATCCAGGTATCATCTGCCACGCTTCATCTGGTATCAACCAGGAATTTTCCGCTCCTTCCGGCGGATCAAGAGTAACAGTAATATCCCCTCCTGACATATTTTTTACGAGGAATTTAGATACATCCAGCTCAAATTCGAACTTCGTAGTATCTCCTGCATTAGTAGGTTTTCTAATCGGATTCAAATTTTTCAGCACCTCCCTATAATATATCTTTCATTTCAATTTGTGCAAATATGTTATATTATAACGTACAGTGTTATACCGGATTAGTATATTACTGTCGCAAATAATGCAGAAATAGTATCAGCGCCAGACAAGCATTGGGCCAGCACTTTAATCCTATCTCCAGATTTAGCGGTAAAATATTTTCCCTCTGTTGTTCTCCATGCATAATTATTTTCCGCGTTGATATTGAGGGAATCCATCAGGGAACCGTTTTTATAAATCTCGCACACTGCAACGCCAGATGATAAATAGGATGCAGCAACGCCTGTGTAGGTCACTATCCCGTCTGCAGGCATAATCATGACCTTCTCGTCAGATGGTATATAGTCTACAGATGACATTCCGTATCCTCTTACAGAAAATGCAGACAATAACGCAAATCTTCCTCTGCCACTTCCGCTTCCAGTAATTCCGAGGCACGATTCACCAGGGGCCAGTTTCTGAGCTGTTAAACCAATCACGTTGGCAAGCATTTTTTCCCCAATTCTCGCTTCTGGGTAGCCGGCTGTGGCTGCTATAACATGGGCCCCATAGGATATCCGCAGATATAGATATCCATTGTTCAATACAGCTGATTTGCATGGATCGATCGCTGGAATATTTGGCATTGTTCCGGTCTCCATCTTTCCAGCTATTCCAGCTGTCTTTCCCTCTAATATATACGATGCCTTTGCAGTAGCATCTCCGGTAAATCTGCCTTCAATGTATCCACCTATGCCTCCTATTCTTGCTCCATTCCGTATATTTTGGGATAACAGGTTTGCAATAGGGATTGTTATTCTGTCGGCTATATATCCTTTTACGCCTGCGTATGTAAACAGCCCAGCATATCCATTTTCTGTTGCAGCCACGATCTTGCTGTCGTTGTATGCGCTTTGGTCGGATGGAGAAAATTTATCCCCCGATATTACCTCTATCCCTCCAGGAACCGATTTTCCCTTTGAAAATCCGGTGTGTCCAGACAAAACACTGTCCGAAGTAATGTCTCCTGCTGACGTATCTACAACGTTGGAATCTCCCCTTACGCCAAAAATAACCGCTTCATTTCGGATATTGCCCGGAATCAAATTGTCATCACCATCAATAATAATGTCTTCTGCAATATAGCTGCCTGCAGGTATGGTCTGCTTGTTTTTGCCCGGAGCAATCTTTTTTATCACGCAATCCTTAATTCGGCCAACCTTTGCTGCTACGCTATTCCCAGAATGAAAAGTCTTCGGATATCTTACATCATCTTCCGTAGCTGTGTCTTTCCCGGCAGAAATTCCGCCACCAATGTTAAATCTAACCGGCATTCACTTTCACCTCATTCCTTATCTCAATGCAGTCGATGGATATTTCCCGTACAGGAACCGTTACGCATGTGAGTACAAGGGCTCCTTGCTCCGTTTTTCCGGTCATTTCCGCTTCTTGGACGGCAGTGTGACTTGCATTGTTAAAATATACATTAACAATGCTATCCTCTGTAATGGATACATCATTAATCTGATATTGCTTAGAATTCCAGTCTCCAGGCCGTATTCGGATATTACGCATAATTTTAGATGCGTTATATATGGCCGCAGCATTCTCTACCGCCTGACCAATCGTGGCGTTAAATACATCTGCATGGTTCCAGTCAGTCGGTTCCAGGCGCCGCACGGGTCCATATGTTGGATTTGATACATCATAATCTGCCATTTACAACCCCTCCCTATGAAAAATCATCGATAATGTAGTATGTGCTATCCAAATCATCAGCACGGGGCTTAAACATCTCAATGGATGCAAGATCTCCCTCAGCATCGATCAGCGCTACTTCGCTGATGCTCTTTCCCTGCAGCTCTCCTTCAGCGATTGTATAACCGTATTTATATCCAAGCCGTCCAACAGGTTCAATGCTGTCAACATTCTTCCGAAACAGTTCGTGATTTAACTCAGTCATAGTTGGCAGCGGCATCTGTACAACCCCAGCTTCATCCACCCCTCCATCTCCAAAAGCAATCTGAACAATGGCCGGAAGAGTTCTTTTTCCCGCCCTTGCTCCTGCCATTTTTTCTTTCGCAATATTAGGTACTGCTACTTTTGCCATAGTCTTTATCCCTCCTATATTTTCGTTGGCTGATACTCGATTTCAAACGATATGTCAGATATATACGATATAATCAACCCATCATTTTCAAATTCAGCCGACAGGTTGCTGTTTGATTCAATGTAATTTCCATTGTCCACAGGGAAATCCTGCGGCGGAACCGAACCGGCGCCAGTGGGTTTCTCCATTGTGACCCACGCAGTATTGTCATTGGGGGTTATCATCAGCCGTTCTGGAACATCGTATATATCCTGAATTCTGGAATTCCACCTATGTTTAATTGGATGCATATCATAAATAATCTGACCAGATCCCTCAACAGCAGCATCCAGCTGGTATGTGCCATTAAGCTGCAATGTACCATCAATCCTGCGAACGCTGCCAAAGAACGGGATTGTATTCGTATGGATTACATCAGCTATCTTTGTCTCCCAGATATGCCGGACACGAATAGCCCATGCGATCATATACCTTACTTTCACGCCCGCTGCTCGAATGGTAAGGGTCCGTGCAGACAACGCATCGTATTCTGATATATCATGCTCTCCAAGGCTTATAATATACGTTGCAGGTTTTTCTCGGTCCTCGATGTAGGTCACATTATTAACATTCCAAATTAATTTGATTCCATTGATGATGTCGTAGTATGTGGCCGCCGAGTTATTCAGCAAAATCTTATATTTAAGCATCTTCCGATAGAGATCATCTGTCATTTCATAAGCATCATCACGCAGGATAATGCCTTGGGCATCTGCTCTTGATATCCCGACAATATCTCCGATGTTATCCAGATTCACTCCTTCCTGGCTATCAATGTCTGTTAGTTTCCTCAGCTGCTGTTGGATCGTGTAAACTTCTTGCAATTCATCCGCAATAGCCCGCAGTATCCCAGTGATAACAGGCTTGTCCCAAAACTGGCTAAGTGTAGTAGCTATCAGCTCATCGTAGACAATCACGCGATCACCACCTTAATCCGGTTCTCTGCTATAACAATCTTCTCTCTTTTTTTTGCAATGATATTGTCGTCGGTATACTCATGATCCTGCGGAACTGCTCCAGAATTGGAGCTATGATACTGCTTTACCTCTACTCTGGACAGCCCTGGAATCTTACTATATATCGCACCAATCAATGTCTGGTTATATAGGGATTCGCCAGCAGTCAGGCTCCCGTACCGCTCTATGGCAAGGTCTGTAACAAGACGCACATAGTTTGACGGGATGCTTGCCTTATCTCCAGACAGTGTGACCGACAACCACGCATAGACAGATACAGGGCGATTAAACCGGATTTCAATGATTGTCCCGTTCTCTCCCTCGCACTGGACAGAAACATCTCCGTTGGTCTGGATTCCTCCGGCCCTGCGGGCTAATATACCATATGCGATATCATCATCCTTTCCACCTTCGGCAATAACCTCGATGGAATGTGGCAGCCGTCCTTCAGAATCTACGGTATCCGTATAATTCTCGTATACATTAACCGAAATAATGTTTTCTACGTGCTGCAACAGGTAAGATCGTATCGATTCCTTCATGTTGCTCGCATTGCTATATATCTGTGCGATATAATCCTGCCGGTACTCGTAATCCGGAGTCGCAAGACATCCAGCAATAGGATCAATCCGATTGTCGCACCAGTTGAATCCTGTAGACGAATTGCTGATAATATTGGTAATCGTATTGTCTGGCAGGATAATGGCGCCGTATTCTGCCGTTGAGAATTTAACCAATCCGGTAACAGATTCCGTTGTAAGACTTTCGGACAGCTTCATGGAATGCAGCTCCTCTGGCTTTTTACACCGCAATACCAAGATTCCATCCTGGATTGACTTATTTATGCAATCCGTCTTAATTACATCAGATATTCCTTGCAGTATTGCTTCTGCATCCGTCCCGTCAGAAATATAGGTATATTTTTCATCGTCAATTTGCACTTCATAGGTAACACCAGAAGCAGCCACCACCAGTCTGATATATGCTTCATTGAACGCATCTCTGCTCACCACAGTATCTGCGTCACACAGAAGATCATGTCTCGGGTTTGTATCGGCTGCTATAATAGTGCCTGCAAGCAGTGTGTTTCCATCCGTCATATTGCATGATATCTGATACACTGTTTTTCTAGCTGCCTCTCGCCTGACGTTTCCGAATTGACAGGCATCATCCAGGGCAACTCCCTCCGCTGTGCTGGGATGCAGGCTGTTATACACGTCCAAGCATTCTTCATGCAGCTGTGCTATCAGATCTGATATTGGCATAAAAATAGCCAGATTCAAAACTGAGTCTGACTTTTTTGTAATATCGATGCCGGCATAACGCTGCACCCTGTCCGCTATATCATTATAAATTGTATCTTGCCGTTTCAGGACGTAGCCCTGTTTTGTGACGCCGTATTCTCCCATATGCTCACCTCGCTTTCGATAATTTCTTTGGACGTTTTCGCCTCCCAGTTGATAACAGCGCTTCTTGTACTCCCATCAACTGTTATCCGTACATCAATCACGCGGACGATTCCATCTATCTTTTCAATCTCCTTTCGAACCATTCTTGCAATTCTATCTGTATCCGGATTTTTCACAAAAACTTCTCCATACCAATTCATCCCTTTTGTGGTATCAAACGGCCACTCACCCAAAAACCAGCGCAAGTGTACATTAATATCCTGCACAATAGAATTTCCGAGAACAGCATCTCCATACTGGTTAATGTAGAGGTCTCCACCGCTGTCAAGCAATACATCGTTGTATGTCATCCAGATGCCTCCTTTTAATCGTACCGTATGTTGGGAGCATTGCAATCTCCTACGCTCGTAATCCCTCCAGACACATGCACATTGTTCTGCACTTTTAGGTTTCCGGAAATATAAAGATTTCCTTCAATAGCCATACCGTTATTTGCATTTGCATAATTCTGAAGACTTGCAGGCGTTTTCCGAAGTTCCGGGATGCACACAGTATTCTGAAGACTGTGTGACATGGACTGCACTGCTGTTTTTCCAGATATCCACCCAGATATATCCGCATCACAGATTATAAGCAAGCAAGTCTGATTTGGTTTCACCGGAACAGCAATGTTGGCAGGCATACAAATTGGTACTCCTGCAATTACCGGATACTCCATCATTGTGCCATCCGGTTTCCTCAGCTTTCCAATCGGTTTCACCTCGCATAACCCGTTGCTGCTGTTGTACGCCATGATAGTAGCTGGCATTGCAACATGCAGATTCCCTATCTGATCTCTTATTGCATTTCTTATGGCTTCCACCATTTCACTTGTCATGTTCCCACCTCCACTATTTGTGCTGTACACAGCCAATCGCCTTCCAGGTTATCGCCGGATATCTTGATATTTTTCACCCGAAATATTCCGGATGCCTTTTTTGACCTTAGCTGTACAAGATCATTGACACCTATTGCACCATTCAGAAAATATTCGACTTCGTAGCCATAGATTGTTGCCTGACTGGCCGTATCTGTGGTTGTGCTTTCGGCTCCTATTGCTATTCGCTTCGGAACTCCAACAAGCCCGGTCTCTTCGGACAGGATATATGCCCTTTGCGATACAGCTTCGTTCGGCGCATGTACCTGACATACACCATTCTGGATGCACCATCTAATATTATAGGCGCTGCATAGCTGTGTAAGGCAATCAGCTGCAGCGCCTATATAAGCATATCCCAGTGGTAACCTTGCGGCCGCAATGATAGCAGCCGCAGCAGCCCCGTATATACAGGTAATCCCCATCTGCGTAATGCAATCTTGAATTATCATCTGCAATGGAACATCTCCAACATAGGAAAGCGATACATAGGTATCTCTTATCGCAACCCTGCCGTCTACTACATCGATGTCTGTCTTTCGATCTGCCTGCTCCATGGTAGTAGATGGCTGGATAACGTTACCGGAAAATATCAGAGGTTTCGTATTTCCGTAACCTGCATATAGCGCAATCATGCAATCTTTCTGCTCCAGAATAGATACATGAGCATCATTCAGGTTCCAGATTGAGATTGTCCCTGTATTGTTGGATGACACATCCGTCTTTTCCAGTTCAAATTTTATATGCAGCGCTCTTCCGGCATCCGTTTCCTCTCCAATTTCCATTCCAGGCTGTCCTGCAACACCGGCAACCAGCCTGTATCTTCGGTTCCAGTTTCTCATGGTGTCCATCCCTCCAAATCCGCATTTGGAATATACGCAAACAATGCTTCTCCGTTCTGAAATGCATTCTTGCCGACGTGAGCCAGGTCTGTGATACATCCAAATTTTCCATCCGGAAGCCGAACATCTGTGTAATATTCTGTCAGTGGAAAGAGCGGAAGAATCTTGATCATCCCAAGAATCAGCTCGTCTGAAGAAGAATATATACTGAAAAACCAATTATCATGCAGGGAAGCATAAGTAAACCGGATGATATATTCTTTTCCGGACAGCGTAATTCTGCTTTTACTGTCATTCATGGCCGGCACGTCGATATAAATAGTCACCTCTTTACTCCCTCCTCTATTTTATAAGCCCCAGGCCCTTTCCTGCTTTATACAGCATGGATGCTTTCTCCTGGGATACTGCCTTTTGCTGGTTTTGTTTTGATCCTGCACCTCCAGAACCTGTTCCAGAGCTTACAGGAGTTGCTTCCGATGTTGCTGCCCTAGTCGATGCCGTTCCCGCACTAGCTTCACTTGCACCTCCTCTCACATAGCTATCCGGTACTGTTCCGGTCTTTGTGGATGTAACATCAATCTGCTTCAGTTCTATCGGAATGCGCCGAGAATAACCATCGTCAGCAGTTTTGGATATCGTCATAGACGTTATGCACATATTGTCCCATGTATTGTCGCTTGTCTCAAATGTGACCGGTTCCCGGCTCCAGAATATTTCCCGGAGCCGTTCTTCCACATCCTGAACTCTCGTTCTGCTTCTTCCAATTCTTTCAGCCCACGTTACAGGCGTGTTGGTAAGATACAGTGTTGTCCGGATAACAAGCGGATTTGGTGCAATCGAATCGTGCACTTTATATCCGCTTTCTACCGGATAATCAGGTGCGGATGCAGAATACTGCTCTTCCTGCGAGATCAAGGCATCGAATTCAATTCCATCCAATGTTGCCGGACGTGTCAATTTTTTTCTTTTCATTATGCCCTCCCATAAGCAAGTCCATCTGCAATCTTCTTGGTTACATCGTTACTGCTCCGGTCAAGCTGCTTGGAAGCCTCTCTTCCGGCTTTTGCATCTGTGGTCTTAACCGTGTTGTTAATCTCCACTTTCTGATTAATTGTGTTTCCTCTGCTTACATTTCCCACCGCTTTGGCGGTAGTATTTACGGTAGGCGTAATATTTAGTGCTCTGCTTACATCCAGTGCAGCCGATGTCAGCAGTCCCTTATTTTCCTTGAGGGTCCGGGCAAGTCCTCCCACAAAATCAGGCATCCATGTCTCGTAATCTACAAGCGGCCCTTCATCCGGACGTGAGAAGTGCAGGAAGGAACGAATCCTATCCGCCACACCCTTAACAGCGTTTGTCACCTTTCCTGCGGCATTGCGAATGCCTGAGGCAATTCCATCGATGATATCTGATCCCCATTTTAGTGCATCGTTTGGCAGGTCCTTGATAAATGACGTTGCATCAATCATTCCGCTTCGGATTGCTGATTTGAGCGATATAAGCCCCTGTCTTGCCCCTCCAGTCATTGCTGCCCAGGCGGAATCTGCAATTTCCTTTATCATGGTCCATCCGCCGCTCCAGTCAATCTGCGTATCTCCGATAAATCCGTTTATAAAATTACGGAATCCCGAGCAATGGTTATAAACCAATTCAAATCCTTTGGAAATCGGATTTTCAAGCAAATCTCCAATCTGCTTCCAATTATCTCGGAAATAATATATGACAACACTTGCTGAATCCTTTATTCCATTTGCTCCTACCCGAAACGCATTGACAAGTCTGGATACTACTGGCTCTGCATCAACATTCAGTGAATTATTTATTTCTGCAACTGTCCTACGGGTGACGGAAGCAACGTCTTTCAGCATGGTAAATGTCCTTGCGCGTATCTTTTCGGGCTCTTTGATTGCGGCTGAAATTGTGTCTTTGATTCCGGAAATTCCTGAAAAAATGCCTTTTTTCAAAGCAACGGCAAAATTCTTTCCATGCTGTAATGCCTGTGATGGCAGCGAGGTAATGAACTCTATCGCCGACTGGAAGCCTGTTCGAATCGTTGCCTTTAGTAAGCTGAGTTCCTGCCTTGAGCCGCCTACCATCGAAGTCCAACAGCTTAACGAAATCTCTTTTGCAGAATTCCATCCATTCTTCCATTTTTCCTCAATGCCATTCAAAAATCCATCTACATAATTCCGGAATATGGAGCAATGATTATATATAAGATTAAACCCACCGGATACTGGATTTACAAGGATATTGCCGAGAAGTTGCCAGTTGCCTCTCACATAAGACATAACGCCTGTCGCGGATGTTTTTACCTCTTTCATTCCATCGGAAAACGCCTTTGACATTTTTTCAATGTTTTCAGAGATGTCTGTTCCTGATAACGAACCGTTTATGTCGCCAATGACCTGTTTTACCATGGACATAGATGATTTTATACCATCGGCAACTTCCTTCGCTTTCTTTGATACCTGCTGGATAATTGACTTGCCATCACCTATGGTCTCTGTAGGTAATTGTTCGCTGCCTACTTTGATTTTGACTTTGGAGGCAATATTTTTTACATTTCTGATTCCAGTTCTAAATGTATCAGTGATTTTTTTCCAGGCTTTTTCAGCATCCATTTCTTCAAATGTTTCACTAAGCCCTCGAATAGCATCACGCAATACATCCTTGCTGGAACGTAACGTCTTAGCAAGCCCATCCACAAAATCAGGCATCCATGATTCATAGTCAGCCAGAGGTCCTTCATCTGGACGTGAAAAGTGCAGGAAAGACTTAACTTTTCCTGCTATCCCAGACACCGCTTCTGTAATTCCGGAGATTCCCGAAAGGATTCCATCTTTCAGACCAGCGATAAAATCTTTCCCCCACTGTAATGCCTGTGATGGGAGCGAGGTAATGAAATCTATCGCTGACTGGAATCCATCCTTCACAGTGTGCCCTACCTTAGATACGCTGGCATGGATGCTGTTAAGTACATTTTCAAATGTGCTCTTACTTGCATTGACAATGTTTCCAAATATACCTGTCAAAAAGTCCCAGATGGCCGTAAGCACCGTTGCAATAATACTATGTACTTTATTAATTGCGCCTGATATAATCCCCGTAATGCCAGACCATATGCCTTGCAGGAACGAAACAGCCCCATTCCACAACGAAGTAAAAAATGTTATAATGGCATCCCATGATGCTGTCCAAATAGCTTTTGTCGCCTGAAGGTTATTTGAAACAGTCTGTTTTACGGAATTAAGCGCATCTGTGATTGAGGCAACTATCCTTCTGAGAATTCCTACAACAACCGTCTGTACTGCACTCCACGCAGATGACCACGCTGTTCTTATAAGTCCGAGAATCCCCTTTATTACACCCAGGATGCCTTTTAAAATCCCACTGATAAAAGATAGGATAAACGTTAATACCGCTGTAATGACGGATTTTATGGCACTGAGCGCCATTTTAAGAATGAGTTGTAAGGTTTTTAAAACTCCTGATGCTATGTTTTTAATTGATTCCCATACGCCGGAAAAAATCTGTTTGATTGCCTCCCATGCTCCGCTCCAATCTCCTGCGAAAACAGACGATATAAAGCTGGCAACTCCTTGCAATACATCAAGGAATCCAGAAATAGCTCCTGACAAAGAATCCCACAAAACGCGAAACCATGAAAGAATATCCGATCCCCATGCTTCCCAGAACTTTTGAACCAGACCAAATACAAATTTAGCGACACTCAAAAGGCGGTTAAATGCTGCGATTGCTACATTTAACACTGCGCCAAATATAACAGATAATGCATTAAGAATATCTCTCCATATTGATAAAAGTGCCTCTCTCGTGTCCTGAGTAGAGTTGCTGATAGAATCCTCAGTACTCCCAAATATAACTCTGGCAATATTGGATATCACCGTCCAAACGCCATGCAAAAATGTTTTCACAATTCCCCATGCACGTTCAAACGTAGCTCTTATAGATTCTCCATGTTTATCAACAAATCCATTTACTGTATCCAGAAATATAGTAACAGCTTGCCCAAGAAATTCCCATATTCCCTCTAGGAACGTTTTTATACGCCTAAATACAGAAAATATAGTCTGCCTTGCTTTATCGGCGCCTACGCCGATTTTATCAAAGAATATCCCTATAACAGAGTCATTCCCTTTCAGGAAATTAAAAAAGTCCTCTAATGCAAGGACTATCAATGTTACAGCTGCCACAAATCCAGCTATTTTAAGGTTTTTCGGATTAAATAATCCAGGCAACCCTCTAAGCCCATTTTTAATCATGTTAATTCCCGCGATGATCTTGCCAAAATTTAATGCAAGCCACAACGCACTTGATACAATGAGCACTAATTTTATGGCATTCTCAACTCCGCCTATATGCTCAATCAATCTGCCAAGAACAGATCCGACTCGCGAAATCCAATCCGCTATTCTCGTCATCCAGTTCATAGCAGTCTTTAATGCGCTGGTAATAGCCGGCTGCGCCTTATTCAGCACAGCCATGAAGCCACTGAATGCACGAATCATCAGTTTTGCTACCTGCTGAGATATGCCAGCTCCTTCCCAAACCTGAGATACATACAGCCCCCACTGATTCCTGATGCTTTTTATGGCATCCGTAATGTTCGCTCCAGATTCCATATAGGATTTTTCGATTTCGTCTGCTGAATCGGTAAACGCTTCTTTTAACTGCTGGAGGCTAATCTGACCATCTGAAGCCATCTGCTCAAATGCTTCCTTCGATGCGCCCAGCTTTTTTTCAAGCAATGCTGCAGCTTCCGGGGATTTTTCTAATAGCTGCCCTATTGTTTCGCTATCAACAGCTCCCCTGGCAAATGAAACATTGATACTTTCCATAATTTCAGCAATCTCTTCATCTGTCTTTCCAGCAGTTTTAAACAACTGAGTGGCAGCATTGTTGAATTTAATAGCCTCATCCAATGTCCCAAAGAGATCTTTATTTTCCTGCACCAATGCGGACATAACCTTAGCTGTATCCGCATAAGAAGATCTGGTAGCGTTTGCTGCGGCAAGGATCTTGCTTTGAGCATCCGTCTGATTCAGCATTTCTTTTGTGGCAGTCTTAATCATCTGATTGACTGCTCCGAACTCTTCTGCCAGCGCATTTACCTTTACGATGGATACGCCGACCGCTATCGTCCCTAACGCATTTTTGGCGAAGTTTTTTAGAGATTCTATGTTGGATTTTGCTTCCTTGTCCTCAACATCAACTCCAAGAGCAATGCCAATTCGTCTGAGTATTCCTCCTCCAGCCATATTTACCTCTCTTCCTTCTCGAGTTCCCTTGCTTGCATCCGCTCTATATCCCGATCCATGGCATACAGAGCATACAATTTCAGAAACTCATCCAGGGTATATGTACCGTCAGACAATTCTGTTTTCGTACACATACCCGATTTAATTAACGTATAGCACCGTAATTCGAGATCGGTGTAACTGCTGGTGTCGAACTTTCCGTACTTTCGTAGCCGTACTTCTCCTTCAGAGTCTTCATCAGTGCATTGCCAGATCGGGCTCTGAATTTCTCGAAAAAACCAGAGAAATTATTTTTAATCACATGGTATGCCAAAATGTACATGTTCTGGTTTTTTCCAGCAAACAAAGCATTAATGGCATCTTCTGTCAGGATTTCTCCACTTGGATAATCACCGTTTTTATAAGCGATATTTCTGGAGTTTACAAGCAACTCCCTGAGCATCTTCTCGAACTCCATAGGCTTGATGCCTTCCAGAGCCGCTGTAAACGCCGGGATACTGGAAACGATATCATCATTGGAAAGATCAGATACTTCTTCCGCATTTTCATTGTCACCAAAGTCATCTCCAGCAAGAGCTACCAGGGCGCCAAGTACCGGAGACAGAGTTTTGGACAGCTGTGCGGTAATTCTGGCTGCCGTAAATACCGGAAACGGGGAAATGAAAAAGGAAGTGCCATCAATCTGCACTTCCGTCTGCTTTAACATTGCATTATACATTCAATCGTACCTCCTATTTATTCAAATTCTCCTACGGCACACAGCTCCCACTCGCGGGTTCCAGCCGCCTTACCTCTTGAAAATGGGGGCTTTTTTACCACCCAGCTTTCATCTGCAGAAAACACCTCTTCTGATGTTAAATCCTTAATCAGGAGAGGAAAAGAGCCCGTTGCGTCAGTCTTATCTTTCTTGTACTGCTCCAAAAGGAATTTATTTGTCGGACTATTCTGCATAAGGGAAATCTTGACCGTATGACGAGGATCCGGGGAAATGCTTCTTACCACTTCCCCGTCAGCTCCTGCTTCTGATGTGATGCCATCTCCAGTCTCCTCAATCGTCACAAAAGAATCAGCAGCATATCCAGATACGATATGATTTCCTACCGCCATAGTTACTTTCTTACTGTTGTATGTTCTCGTAGCCATATTTAACCTCCTCTTTTAATATCCAAGTTTTCCGCCGAGCTCTGTAAGATGGATCGCTCCAGAGAGGCGTGCATTCCATTTAAGACCAGTCAGCTTACGTGACTTTTTCTGTGCTGCCGTAAAGCTGCTTGCCAGAGGGGCATATGTGGTGTACCCCGGAATCAGGTTTCCATTCTCGTCAATGCTGTCTGTATCAATTCCGCCTGCATTCTGACCGGCTTTCAGCGCTGCTTTCAGTGCATTCTCTACCAATGTGATGCCCCCGTCGGTGAACGGAACCTTATCGTTTGTCACAAGAATGTTGAACACATTCATCTGGATCTGGTTCTTCAGCCAGTCACGGAACCGAATGATATCACACCACTCGTCTCCGATTACTTTTCCGACCTGTGTTACGTTTTTTTTTGCAATCTGAACATAGTAGTTCTCACACTTGCCATCCATTGTGCTTACTTCTGTTGATGTAAATACTCCTGGATTGATAATAGATAGGGTCTTATAGGCCCAGGTCTCAGATCCGGGTGCAGTGCTACTGGTTGCTGCCGCTACCGCGATAGCCAGGAATTTATCATAATCCCCAGTCTGGTTGCTTGCGAGTCTCCAAACATGTGTTCTCATTAATCCGGTCTGCAGGATAGGAGATTCCTCTTCCGCGCCCAAAGTAAGACCGAGCATTTTTTCCTGGGTCTCCGTAAACACGGCCAGTGCATTGTATTTCTCTAAAGAGATTCCAGCTGGTAAAATATGATACCATCCATCTACTGTAAGTGCTCTTTTCACCGCCTCTACCGGATCCTCTTCTTTGATGACGGGGGCAAGATACACCCCTTCCGGCTTCGGATACTGCGCGAATGCTGTCTGTGCGGCCTTATATGCTGCTGTATCTTCTGTGTATCCATCAGTCGCAAGGGTCTGCAAATCCGTATAATATTTGATTTCTCCTTTACTGCTTTCGGCTCCTTTTACTACCAGAAGCAATCCTGATGTAGATACCACCGATGTAGCTGGACTTTCCAAACTGATATCGCAATTCACAATTCCATTAATTGTATTAGCCATTGTTTTTTACCTCCTCTGTTTCAGCTTCTTCAATAATTTCTGTGCTGGTTGATACATAATCATAAGCACCTCCACCTGCAGATGTAGGCTTCCATTCTGATTCATCCTCAACAGGCGATGCCGGTTTCCATATTCCATTTCCGGCATATACTTTTTCTTCCGGCGGCACCTTTACTCCGTATGCACCGGATGCCAGCTGGATATAATGTACATCCAGCTCTGCCATAGTTCGAAATTCTGTTTTTGATTCTCCTAATAATGTCGGAATAGGCTGCACATTCCCTTCATCAATACAGATGTTCGCTGCGCACAGCTCATCCAAAATCTCCGGGCTTGACAGATACAGCAAAAAATCCATCATGTCAGCCATGGTGTCATCGCTGTATCCTCCCCCAACCTTTCCCCCCTTCGAAAATATGTTAATTTCCAGTGTGGCCGAGCATTGATATGCTCTGATTTCATCATTGCGTCCATCGACAATCATGGGAAAGGATTCTTTTCTGGGGTTCCGAAGAGTCAACATCACTGCCGGAAGTGCCGGCTTCTTACTTACTTCGTTCGCCCATACCACATTGGTATGAGTAAAATAATTGGACACCAGATCGAACAGATATTCTTTTAAATCGTATAGCCTCATTCTGCCACCTCCGGCTTTGATGTATATTCCTTCGGCTCATTTTCCGGAACCCGCACAAACTCCGAAATAAAATGTGACAGGATTGTGTTTTTGGCATATCTGCAGCTTTTACACTGCCACCATTGCCCATCTACCCAGATCCAGTCTGCATGTGTTTGTTCCAGCTGATCTGACACGCAAAATTTAATATCAGACCATACCTTTAACATCGGTTCCCGTCTTGCTCCTTCCGCATATACCTGTGATGTATCCATGGGATTCTGGACATCGAGGTTATAAACAGCATCAAAAAATGTCGCTACCTCGCGACCTCTCTCTACTTTCACCTCAAAGCGGCGGACAATATAGTTTTTTCCAAATAAAACCATTACAGTCTCCCCCTTTTTCCGATTTGATAATTCACGTTTCTTCTCATATCCCCTGTATCAATCAAAGGCTTGTCTGATCTTTTTCTCTTTATCGTGGCTGGATCATTTGGAGCATAGGAACCATCTGTAATTTCTGTTTGCATCTTGCCCTTGAGGTAAGCTCCAGTTTCCCTTAATACCTGTTCTGCTGTTGCCCCATTCATAATTTCAGTAACCATCTGATCTAACGTATCATTGATTTCATCTTCATGGAGATCGACAGTATTCCGGATAAATGGTCTGGACGGAATCCCTCTACTTGTTCCTAGCTCATTCCATGCTGCAATATCTGTGATATCTGTTCCATCTTTCTCTTTCGCTTCCCCGCGCTGGAAACCGATAAAACATTCCAGCTTATCAAGTTCCTTGAGAGCCTTTTTTAACCTAAGCCCTTCGGCAGTGTATTCATCTGTAATCTTTACTTTTGCCATGGTCTGACACCGCTCCCATCTATTACAATAGACATGATCATCTGGTTTCGTAACGACAGGAATTGCAGCCCATATACCGTTTTTGCATACTCTGCATCAGTTGGGCTTGATGCAATCAAAGAATTTGCCGACGAATCAAAAGTCAAGCTGGTTTCGCCCTCAGAAACACTTGTTACTCCAGCCACCTGATTCATGGATATATTGGTTCCTGCAATCTTTTCTCCATATCCGGCCAGTTTCATTTTATGAGCAACTACCAGAGCGACGGCCTGTTCATACATATCCTTAAACTTTACATCATCGACAAGCGGACAATACAGAGTAATCCATTTTTTAATTATTTCGTCCTGGATTTCATTAAATTCAGGCATTGTAAGACGAATGATTTCCAGTGCTGTCAATTTCGTCGGCATGATTCCTCCTTACTCTGCCTTTTGGTTTTTTCTTCTACCGGCAGTCTTTTTTTCTGGTTCTTCGGTATCCCGGGAATCACTTTCCATATCCGGTTCATTTTTCTTTTCTTCGGATATTTCTTCTACACTGGCTTCCAGAATCGGTTCTTCGGATATTTCTCCTACATTGGCTTCTGGGATCGGTTCTTCCCTCTTATCGTCCTCGATAACTTTCAGCTTTCCCTCGTCCAAATAATCCGTTACCCACAACTCTTTTCCTGTCACTTCCATTGTTCCGCCGGGAAGCAGCCGAAAAGACTGATTCCCAATAATCTTCATACCTACGTTTTTTACCTTCATGTTTTTTCTCCTTCTTTCTTAAACTCCCTTTGCAAGTAGCATGGAAAATGGATAGTAAATCATTAATCCGGCGCAGCGAGACTCGCAGGGAATCTCGGTTTCCAGATTCTTAACCTGTACCGGATACTGGCGGAACGGCATTGGCAGTTCAAGAGAGAACTTCTCAGTATCCTTCGTGTAAAGGAACATGACATTCTTTCCAGTCGGGTTGAACAACTTTGCATTTGCTCCCAGTTCATTCCAGCTCTCGAAATTCTTAATGTACGGGGAATGCTCCTTCAGGAAACTCAGCACAGTTGTTTCGGTATCCGGAATCCGTCTGGTGGACAGATCCATGTAGATATGAGACGGAAGCGCCAGAGTATCCGGCCTCTCAATGGAATTTGTCAGCTCGTCAATGTACTGCTGCATACCGTTGAGATCTGCGAGAATCTGGTCTGCCGTTTTGTACCGGAACTCTGTTTTATTTCCGCCAGAAGTCTGCACTTCGGACAGAGTAAACTCCGGAATTCCATTATTGTCGGAGAAAATTCCAATCATCTTGTCCTTATCAGAACCAATGAAGGCAATCTGGTTGATCTTCATGTCGTGGGCTCTTCTGGCCGCTGTAGCCTTTCTGGCATCCAGGTTCTTACCTGTAAATGCACTGGCTCTCATTTCCTGGGCGTTGTAGCCATAGGATACACCAATGGACTTGATATTTACTGTGGTCGGTTCTCCTTTAACATCAGCTCTCGGCAGGTCGTCAGCGTAGTTGTTGATGATATCCGCAATACCGGTCATTTCGTAGCCGTACCATGTCGCGCTTTCAGCTCCTTCATCAACCTCTGACGTGATCGGAAGGTAATTCAGAGCAGACAATTCTGGATACTGCTTGTCGTAAGCCTTGGTCTTTACATAATCAAGCTCTCTTGCGAAGAAAGCACTCGCATCATCCACCCCATCAAAATGGTTTACGGACGGTCGTTCGCTTCTTGCAACTTCCATTACTACCGCACTCTCTCGCAGTCTGCGAGCATCTGCAGCATCATATCTCTTTGCATTTTTCATGTTGTTATCTCCTCCTTATTTCATCTCAATTACAGCAATTTCATTGTCTTTGTCCGCTCTACCTGTAAAAATTACATCCGGAAGAGCAACCTTCTGAGATTCAGATCCATCGGAAGCATCAGTAAAGCGACCTACGTTCTCTCCAGAAAGGATAAGCGCAACGCCTTTTCCATAGGCAATCGTTGCCGTAGATGCAACAAGTCCCCAAATGCGTCCACGCTGCATCAGACCTACAGTATCACTTCCGGCAGTTGCGACAGCTCCATTCATAGTCTGTTCCAGCTGCTTAGAGCCATGAACCAGGATTCCCTCAAACTTATCGGCTGCAGTTCCGGTAACAGGCAGCTTAACTGTTTCACCTTCAGAAGCGCCTCTTACCAGCCCCATTCCCGGCTTGACGCTCACATTCGGGTCTGTGGTCCTTGTTACAATTTTCTTCGGGGATAAATCATAGATGCCACCGGGCAGGCCAAGCGGCTGATTGTAGCCATAATCTCTCTGTACCATTATTTATTCTCCTTTCTCATCATGCGGGACATCATTTTATTTCTTGCATCCTCTGCGCTGCTTGTAACTGCGGAATCTGCATGTAATTGGTTTGTATCTCCAACTACTTTCCGGATATTGGCAGCTACCGTCTTGCGATTCATGGCCTGCTGTACGGCGATCTGGTATGCACCGTTCACATAGTCACGGGATTTTCCATCCAGTTTCATTTTCGGGTTTACTGCGCGGATGATCTGTTTCTTACCATCAACTACGCTCTTGGGAACGAATCCATCACCAAGACCAAGTTTGGAAGCCATCTGGCAGATTGAGTACATTTCTGCCCAGTTGCGCTCTACAGAATCCATCTTTACTGATGTATCCTCTGCTGGAGCAGTTGTCTCATCGCCATCCGCTTTTGCCTCCTCCTCTTCGTCCGCTTTGGTTTCTGTCTCCTCCGTTTCCTCACTGTCCGTTTTGGCTTCCTCGATTCCTTCAGCCCCCTCGCCATCAGCAGTCATGTCATTGGCGCCATTCAGCTTATCAATCTCGGACAGCAGCGTTTTAATTTCCTCATGCATGGTCGGGATTTCCTCGGCTCCTACAGTAGACATATCGGCATCTCTACGATCTGCATTGGCTCGAATCTTATCAATCGGATCCTCCTGAGCTTCCCCTTCAGAATCCAGAACCTCTGCGATTCCAGGGTTAGCGGCCATGTACATTTCCACTGCTGCCTGCAGCTGCTCAGGTGTCAGGGCGCCGGCCACGCTGTCAAAATTAAACTTCTTCATGTTGCTTTTTCCTCCTTTTTTTGTTTTGCCATCTAAATTCAATCTGGCCTCGTGCCCCGCTCTCGCTTCTTCCACAAGAGCCAGATGATTGATGCGTATGTTATGCTGAATTGCATCATAGGGCTTTCCTTCCCATGTTCCCGGCTTTTCTTCCAGTTCACACTCATATCCAAGGGAAAGCTCACGCAATCCACTTTTGAGCTGATCTGAATCGTGAATTACAATATCAGCCCGAACGTTATCGCCGTCTCTGAATCCATCAGACAGCATAGTTCCTATAATCTCCCGATGTACATTGTCCTTTGTGACCTCTCCTGCATCGTGTGTTACGATTATAGGCTTGCCTCGATATGTTTTTAGGCTATCTTCGGAAAACACGTCCTCCGGCAGTCTGAGTTCCCTGTGAATGCTTCCATCATCATTCTGATACTCAAAAATTCCACAGGTGGTTACAATCGGGCTGTCCCGAAGATAGCCCTCAGACGTAAAATAAGCCGATGTCAGCGGTATGCTGTCCAATCGGCTCACTCTTCTTAATCTCATATTCAGTTACCTCGTTTTTTGTTCTGCACTGTACCATCTACAGGTATATCCAATTTTTTAAGATCCAGCACTGGCACGGCAATACACCTGCACTGGTAGTCCTCTCCAGGATGACATCTCCTTCCTCTATTGTCTACAATCGGCGGATTGTCCCAAGAGAAAATCTTCTTGTCAAGTTTCTTATGACCGGATCTTACTCTCCCATCTCCTGCGGTTCTCCACTGATACTGACTCACACCGCAGGACTGCTGCTGATAGCGAGTTATTTGACTGTTCAGTTTCCCAATCTGATCCCTTGCTATCAGCCTTGCATGAGACTTCGTGGTTCCATAGCTTTTCTGGATATCTTTCACAATAGCTGTTACCGGCTTACCGCTCATATACGATTCATAAACAACCTTTTTCATGTGATCCAGGGCATCATTGGGAATCGTTACAATCAGGTCAACATTATCAGAAATCCATTGTTCTATCGCCTCCGAGAAGAAATCCCCGTCAAAATAATCTTCGAGCAGATTTATCCCCAAAGTTTTCCCGATTACCTTCTTCCATTCCTTAACCGTCAGCTTCCGATTGGCGTTTGCAATCCGGTTGAGCTGGTCTCTCAGGAAGTAGATATTGAGACCGTTACGAAATGCATTCTTCAAACGTTCAAACCAGCTTTCCATCTTCACAGCTATTATTGCAAGTGTATCCCTTCTATTCATGGCTCTTTCTTCAGCGTTTTCCTTTGCCTTGTCCTTAGAATCAAATGTGAGCTTCTGATTTGCTCTAGGTTCGTCCTTTTCTGCTTCATATAGGATTTGTATGAGTTCAGGTAAAGAAGCCTGTAATTCTGCTTTTAGAGCTTTTGTTACGTACTGATTCATGAAGCGCAGGTAATCCCTTTCCGCAGATTCAGGGAATTTGGGAATGTACTTTGATGGTACGATTGTTTTGCCATGAAACCTTTTCTGGGTCTGCTCGTTCATCATATCTCTGCTGTCAATTTCGACCACTCCCTTTCATCGTTTCGCATATCTTTTATCCTCCAGCAATTAAATTGATAAGCATTTTTATCGACTCTTCAAAGGCAGGGAACAAATCTTCTTGATGTAGTTCTTGAAGACTCATCCATCCGGCTTTCTCCATCTCTTCGTGGTCACACTCTGGAATGCCGTCAAATTCTGTGCATAGAAAAATTGAAGACGGCAGGCAGCCCTTCACTGCTCCGATTTTACCCAGGTACATTACATATTTTGGAGTTATCGAGAATTCCTCGGCTGCTTCCCGGACGGCTGCTTCTTCTGCGTTCTCTCCTTCTTCAATATGACCACCAGGTCCGCAAATAAGACCATTATCACTTCTCTTTCCGCATAGAATCTTTCCGTTCTTTACGACAATTACTGCAGCTCCTTTATTTATGTCTTTACCGTCAGTTGTAATATCGGTTTCCCGGGGCGCCAAATCCTGCTGTTCCGGCCCCAGCTCTGATTCTTTCTGATTTTGGATGCTCTCCTGAATCAGCCCATCAATATCCAGCTCACTTCCAATATCGTCTTCTGATAATATTTCATCAACCTCGAATTCATCTTCAGAGGCTAATGTTCTTCGCACTTCCATGGGGTCTAATGCTTGTATGTCAACGTAGACCTGTGCAGCCTGTGCTTTCGTTAATGCAGCCTGAGCCCTGGAATTATCAAGCTCAGCCTGTTCCTTTTCCGACTTGTTCCATAGTGGAATCGGTTCTGGATCGTATTCTGGGATTTCCTGAATTTCCCCAGTGTTATGTTCTGCCAGCAGAATCAGGTCAATAACCCGCCGGAGATTATCCGTTATATTCAATTCCTGCATCTGCCCAACGTAATCGTAATAATTAGTCAGGTCTCCTTCGCCGGTTGCATTTTCGCCGGCCGGAGAACGTCCGAACAGGACAGTCTGGGGAATATTGGTAACTGCAGATAATAGGTTGCAGCTTTCATCTATAATATCCTTAACTCCGCCCAACTGGAAGGTCTGGAAATTCCACTCCTCGCCCTCACCATCAATAACCATTGTGTTAAGCAACGACCTTGCCATATCAATGAGTTGCATTCTTCGAATAACATCATCTTCGCCGTTTTTTGTTGCCATAAGTGCAGCAAGGTTCTTCATCTTGTAAACTGCCTGTACACATCGTTCGAGCAATCTATAACCATTTCCATGCGTTGTCATAGTATCTCGAAGCTCCCGTTTAATCCGGTTATATTCCGGGATCCCGAAAAACATATAGTCTGTGTTCATGGAGCCAGTTCTCGGAATCTCGCCATTTCGGAAGAGTAACAGCCTCGATTCGTGCACTTTGATTTGCTGGCCTCCGTATATGGGGCTTACCATGTAATACTCAGGTAACGAAAAACGCTCCAAGGATGAAAAATCCAAAGAGCGTGAATAAATGGAATTGTAGTCTGGAGTTACTTCTGGTCTCTCAAAAACCATCATGTTACTGATTCCGATAACAGATGAATTGTCAACAGGTTCGTCCCAGTCTCTCCCATCATCAATTCCAAGAAGAACTACTGCCCCGCCAAAAAGCCGAGACCATTTCAGTGCTTTTGCTGCATTCGATTTCCATTTAAGGCGAGCAAGCTGCTTTTCCACTTGTTTTTCTATATCTGCATTTCCCATCCGGAGGTTATACCCATTTTTTAGGGCGAGTTCTGCCGGCTTGTTGATAATGTTTGTAAATAGTCCATTTGTTGCGTATATCTGTGCCAAGTCTATATCTGGTGTTGGATTTTCATAAGCATACTGGTAATTTTCAAGAGGATCTTTTTTTGTTCCGACCTTATTTACCATGTTCACATATCCATCAAGCCGCAAATTATTATCATTCATCTTCAAATCACCTCCTTAATTTACCAGTCCACTAATGTTAAATTCCATGCCTATTGTAATTTCGTTGAAAGCAGAACTTCCCGCATCTACCATATCCTTGAATTTTGATTCCGGGAATGATTCTAGCTGATTAAGATATTCTTCATTCCAATCTCCTGTCATAATATCAAAATTCCCCATCTGCCATTGTGCTGCCATTGGTGCTGCTCTAGTTGCCTTATCTCCAGACTCCGGAAGTATCCTTATATCGTATCCAGCAAGTAGTTTTGCGTATCCTTGAGCCTGGTCTTTTCCTGCTTGACCTGGATCTTGCGGCAGTCTTTGTCTTACAAGTCCAGACCAACTATATTTATCTCTATCAATTCTTGCCGTCATATAGATGAGTTTCCGTACTTCTCCTGCCTTAATCTGTTTGTTGATAACGTCCAGTACAACAAACCTTCCGCATCTTCTCTTTCCAATCAGCACTCCAGCAGTATATGCTGCATCATTGTCTTCATCCCTGTCAGTAGCAGCAAGATCCCATCCTCGACAAACAGCTATAATATCATCAGGAACTTGACTTAGGATTTCCCCTACCTGAGTGCGTTTGAAAAACAGCCCTGCCGCAGGTTTGATTTTCCAGTTTCCGTAAAGCAATCGTTCTCTTTCCACCAGAGGTAAGGCTTTCAAGTTTGCAAGATAGCTCGGGTTCCTCTTCATCAAGATTTTGTTGTCCTGAAGGGTACTGGCAATAAATGTGACACTCTTGATATCGTCTGCATCTACTCCTTGGTCTACCAATTCTTGCCTTGTATCTGCCCATATCAGTTCATCATTGATTCTTACCAAATATCTGATCTTTCCGCTTCTCTCTTTTATTGGGTATCCGGTTTCTTGATCTATCCACCATGATATAAAATCAGCAACCCACGAATCTGCATCCGGGTTGCAAGTTGCCCTGATATAAGGCTTTATATTCGCATCTGAACGATTTCGAGACATCATGTAGAAAAATTGATATCTGGTAAAGTGTGTCAATTCATCGAATCCTATCATGGTAATCTGTGAACCTTGCCAACTTTCACAATCATCATCACTTCCGAGATGTGCGAAGTTCACGCTTGCCCCACTTGCAAATTCCCAATGGAGTTTCGGCGTCTTCCTAGGTACGGCATAACGGATATTTCTATATAGGCTTCTACTGGAATCCCATAACCCCCCCTGTGCTGTTACCTGGGTGTAATTCCGCCTGAAGATAACCGCACCATAATCTCCATTGTTCTTATGCCGCATTGCCTCCATGAGCAGTCCATAAGTTTTACCACCTCCAGCTGCTCCACCATAGATGCAAATGTCCGCAGACGTTGCCAAAAACTGTTCTTGGGGTCCCGGCTGTGGCTTAATAATAATCCGCTCCTTACTCATGCGGATCACCGTCCCTTCCGTTATCTGGAAGATAGAACACTACATCGTCCTCAGTTTCGATTGCCTCTTGCTTGATGAAATTTTCTGGATTCCTCTTGTACAGATTGGACTTTCTATTATTCAACCAATACATCTGTGCAAGCACATCCGGAGGACATTCCTTTTCCACAGTTCTTACTTTCAAGGGTTTTCTATTTCCATCCGCATCCATCTCCAATACCGTCTCCTTTTCTGTGTACCGATATCCGATGGCACGCTCGTACAATTTCTTCTCCACTTTCGCATCCGCCTGGTCCTTTCCAGCTGTCAATGCTACCATGAAACTTTCATGGTCCTTCTTCCATCTATTCAGTGTTCTGACCGATATTCCGAAGGCTTCAGCTATTTCCACATCGGTAGCACCTTTTATGGCTAAGGACCAAGCCCAGTCATCGTGGTATGCCTGGTTATATTTCAACGGTGCTGCCATGCTTTATCCTACTTCCCGGTCAGGTACTCAACCGCCAGGTATTCAATGGCTTGCCACTTATTCTTAGAACCTATCACGCCTTCGTCTGCCA
Source organism: Lachnoclostridium sp. Marseille-P6806 (assembly GCF_964238185.1). Lineage (NCBI taxonomy): Bacteria > Bacillati > Bacillota > Clostridia > Lachnospirales > Lachnospiraceae > Lachnoclostridium > Lachnoclostridium sp. Marseille-P6806. The sequence continues at coordinate 52,534 of NZ_CAXSLG010000008.1, read as the reverse complement.
TTTTCTTTACCGCTTCTTGGATAATTTCCGCTGCCTCTGCTGGTACGGCGCTGCTACCGAAGATACTTGTCAGTTGTACCCACTCACTGTCTTCCGTATACCCGATATTCTCAAACATCTGCTCCGTACATTTAATCATGGCATGGATGGCGGCTCCGGTATTCTTTACATTGGCGAACTGCTGATATTTTGTAAGCGTTTCAAGAAATGGCTTGTACTGTTCTATGTCAGCAACTCCGAGGAAATCTGGTTTTGTACTTTCCAGTGCATCAATGAGTTTTTGCAAATCTGCAATCTGATGTGGAAGAAATGTAAATGTCAGGTTCTTCCAATCAAAATCTACTGTGGGAGATAGATACTTTTCCAGCTCTGCCTCCGGTTCTTCAAGAATATCCTTTCCGGCATAGCTCTCTATCATATCATCTACATCTTCCAGCATCTTTGCCAGTTCCTTAAGTGTGGACTGGTCATCAAATCCACTGATCGCATTATGTGCAATCTGCTTTGCCACAATCTTAGAACGATTCAATCCGCTGACATCCAAGATAACAAAGAACTCTTTAATTCCAGCATCCTTTCCGGAACGTATCCTGTGATGTCCGGAAATAATTTCAATTCTATTTCCGTCTTCTGTCAGCGCACAAAAAGGCAGCGATTCAAGCTGACCTCTTTTCTTGATATTGTCCGTCAACTGTCGCTGCATCTCATTTTTCATAATCCGGGCGTTTATATCCTGTTCCCTGATACACTCAGCTGGAACTCTTGCGATAATCAGCCCGGAACCCATATCAGCTATTTGCTCGTATCGGATTTTGCTTTGGCTTTCGCTCTTTCCTTCTGCCATTTATTTTCCCTCCTTAACCATTCTGTAAGCGTTTCTTTTTCTGTCCGCTCCTTTAGCTCTGATTCATAAGTCAATCTGAATCCCATCTTCGGATCAGGAACACGCTTTGTCAATTTCATAACTCCACGCATTTCCTTCGCCTCCGGATACTTTGTCATCTGGACTGTTTTTAGATGTCCGACTTTTTCTTTCTCCAGATCTGTGCATATCTTATATACAAATTCTCTGTTCTGAGCCAACATAGTCAACAATCTTCCCAGCCGGTACTTGACGTGCGGAACTGTCATTCCGTACATCAAGAAAAGAGCATCCGATACCTGAGTACCAAATGCTCCCATTGTAAGCGCTGCCTTATCAACGCCAAATACACCAGCTATTTTCCCGTCAATCAGAACAGCTATGTTGATCGGCGCAGAGGAGCCAACAAAGTTGTGAGTCCACAACTGACGGTAATACTGAGCTTCCGCCCTTTCAATCTGGCATAACTGCACCTTTGTCTTTTCTGTAATTTCGTAATCTCTTGGCAGCATACTACATTCCAGACAATTAAGTTTGCTTTCGCCCGGTCTGGCAATCTTCTTTCCATTAGCCAGGTCTGTTGCCTCTTCTGGTCTATTAGCTGTAAGATACACATTTACCCCGCTACGGACACCATATCTGGCAAATACCGGTTCTCCGGCAGTCTTTCCTGGCTCATTTTCCTCATAGCAAAGAACCAGGCATTTTGCATCCTTGCACAAATCCATGAACTCCTGCAAGCCTGTCTTCGGATCAAAGATTCCATATTCTGGTTCCTTCCAGGTCATCATGCCGCCAGTATCATAATACTTTTCAAATCCTGCGGCGTATGTTGGCGGATTCGCAATAACAATACAGTGTTCATCATTCAGAACCTCGTCCATATGCTTCCACATATCCAGCGCCCGGTAGTTCATTCCATTCAGGATTCCTTTTGCCCGTTCCAGCTGCTCCCTGATATTTCTAATGTGTTCCTCCCTCCGGCTTGCCAGGTCTAACATGAAATTATAGAAATACTCCTTACCAGCGTTCTTTACTGTGCTGAGATACTTCCACGCATACATCGCCACCGCCGGATCCAGCAATTCTTCATCGCTGAATCCTTTGGCGTGAATCTCCAACTCGTCCAATGGTTTACCTGTTACTGCATATCCCATGATTGATGTGAACATAGAAACATCTGAAGACTCAACCTCACTCGGTTTGAACCCGGACTGAACTGCCAGATGTGACATGGCAAATGCACCAGCACACGGCTCTACGAACTTTGTGTACCCGTTCTTTCTGGCATTTTCCAAAAGCACCTTCAGGAACTTTTGTTCCGATGGAACCAGTGTTCCCAGGAAGAATGCCCCAGGATTCTGAAACATCGCCATTTCCTTTCCCTCCTTCTTTTCCGTATATTTTATTGCCCGGAACTATAAAGCCTCTGGATTACACTGTAAAACATCCCAGGCATAAGAAAAAGCCGTTGCATAAACCAACCGCTTTACACTTTCACAACTTTATTGTGCATACTTACCAATCAGTAATTTTATATTCCCCGTGATCGGAGAGACATCTACTGTCACATTGCACAAATCCAAGTCATAAGAAAAGCCCCACCCATTTCTGAGTGAGGCATTGTTTTTGGTCCGCCGAGCAGGAATCAAACACTGCGTCCTCCCGGTAAAGAGCCGGGTGCTTTAACACTAAGCTATCAGCGGTTAGGTATTGTAGTGAGGATACATCATGTGGTACAAATCTCCCATGAACGACAGCTGCTCATATCCGGACTCTTCTTCTCTCAGCTTCTGCTCCTCTTTCTTCCTTTGCTTTTCTCCGGGATCCGGTGACGGATCTGGAAGCTCTTCTATCTTCTGTCCCGTCTTTTTGTACCACCATTCAGCAAAGACCAATCTATGACACCATTCACCAGGTTTCCGGACATCTTCATAGCAGCAAAGCACTACATCCTTTCCTTCATCCAGATACGACTGAATGATAGCCCCGATGACTGGGTATCCACTTTTTTCTAAATGTCTGAAGTACGGTTCTCTGAATCTTGCTCTATCATTTTCATTCCAGAGGTATCCTGGCGGCGCTATCTGTATGATGTCACCGGAAATCCTATACTTCACTGGGAACCTCGGCATACTTCGGACAACTCCGACTACCGTATATTTCCCCGTTTCCAACTCCTTGTTACTAAATCTGCTGGTATACAACTTTGGCATTCTTATCATTCTCCCTTCCATAGATGTCGACTAATGTTTCAATTCCTTCAGCAATTCTTGCCTTCGTGTCTTCACCCAGGGATAAGTAGAACCTTTCATGCACCATACACTCATACGCTTTTTTCATCCGCAATGACTGCTCTGGTGTGATACCTAGCCGGAAGTCTTTTGCAATTCTCAGCGCTTTCTTGTACTGATGTTCTGCAACCAAGCTTCTCACAATGTCACTCTTCCGAATCATTTCTATCACCTCTGTAATTACCTTTTGGTAAGTTTCCTTATCTTCATTCTAACCCTTTACTGTCTGGTGTCAATCGAAAGTCCCTTATTTTTAAGGAGTGACATATGAGTTGTTCACGGGTTACATCTTACCATACAGTAAGCAGAACTGTCAATGCCCTCGTTTTGCCCTTGTGACTGTCCCGTGGTTCCATTCTACCGTTCAAATCCATCAATTCCAAAGATAAGAGCCGTCAAACGCTTGCAAGCTGCCTTAATGTCCTTGTATACGGTACGTTCATTTACAAATTCTTCTTCAGCGATTTCCTGCACCGTTTTCGGTACTTTATACAGGTACAGCCCTTCAATCACCCTCCACCGGCGTTTCTCCTCATTGTACGGGGACTGTTCGCAGCTTTTTCTGTACACTTCCAGCATGGTATTCACATGGTTCATGATTACTTTGGTCCTTATTACCCCTCTCTCGATACTTTCTATCCTTCCATCATTATCTCTTCTTCTTCCCTCCATCAGTTCAATAATATCCACAATGTCTTCATCCAGCTCCTCATAGATTCTATATATCGCCCGATCTCCATAATCCGAGAAATCTCGATAATGTTCCAGAAGGAGTTTCGTATTCTTGTATCTCTTATCGAACTTCGCTTTCTCTTCTTCCTTTACTTTCTGCTGGTAAGTATTTGTCGCTACCTCTGCAGCTATCTCCGCCGCCTTCTCCGCAATCGCCTCCAGCATCTCCTTACTCAGTGTTTGTCTTCCACCATTCTTTCCCATTGGTAAAACCCTCCTTTTTCGCTGATTGCGTTTTTTCTATACTTCTGATACAATATGTTTACGAGACATATTAAGGATGGCCTTACCAATGGGCTGTCCTTTCTTTTACTCTTCTACCCTGTCCGGTTCTTCCATATCTCTCGGACAATTTTCATCATCCGGATCTCCGCAGATGCATTCCCCGCTATCGCTATCCCGATATGAACAATGCCAACACCGGAAGGATTTATATGCTTCCTGCTTTGTCATTTTCTCCTCACTTTCCGCAAGTGGCAAAATGAGAGATATACCCGATTCCGTCAGCAATCGCCGAACTGCATTTCTCTCCAGCAATCACCCTTCCGTCCTGTGTAACAATTCTCTCTTTTCCTCCCGAAACCGCACGATAGCTTATCAATTCTGGATTTACCGGCATATTCTTTCCTGCTGCTGTCCGAATCCATAAAATCCGGTCCCCGCAATTTCTGCAATTTCCAAATGAATTATCAGTTCTCACTGTTCCTCTCCTCCTTAAACTTTATCCCATACACCCGATACATCTCTTCAAATTTAGCCATCCCTACGGTATGCACCTCTGTATGATGGATTCTGTACAAACATATCTTCCGATGGTTAGAGTCATCCACCTTTTCCCGATCATTTCCCATCCCGATGCTGTCTACGTGATGAATTTCCCCATATCTTCCGCAAACAGCACATCTTTGGTTCTTCAAGCAAGCCCATAGGTAATGATCTATGTCATCCGTCCGGTTACTCCCGAAATCCATCAGCGGAATACCCATTTCAAGTGCCAGATCCAACATAGTGTTGATAAACTCCCTGGCTGTGTCCATTGTGCAGTCTGAAAGAGAAAACTCTTTGCAGCCAGTCCGGATAATGTGTTCCAGCTTCAACCTCTCCTTCATTTCCTCCGGTGCATACCCGGTAAAATCTGCAATATCCCAGATTGTGGCATATGCTTTCCTTCTCTGCTCTGCGCTGATATGCCTTCCATCATCCAGCCAGATCATACAATCTTTAATCCGTTTCTTTACTATTGCTTCTTCCAAATGCCGATCAGGAATGAAAATTTGCAAATGAGTTCCTTCCTGATCTGGCTTATATGCTTTTAGCTCAGCAAACTCATACATCTGATATTCTTCTCAGTTTACTGATCGAAACTTCGTATGCCACCCTTTTTTCTATCTGTTTTTCAGGTAACACTTTCAAATATTCTCTACTCTGGATTCTTCCATAAACGCAGAGTCTGCTTCCTATCTCCATTTCTCTGGCGTACATTGCGTTTCTTCCCCAGGCAATACAGGGTATATAATCCGATCTTCCATAGGAACGATTTACTGCAAGCAGAAGATCTGTAATCTCCCTTCCCAATGGCGTTTTTCTATAGATTGGTTTTTTACAGATATATCCATCCAGAAAAACTTCATTGGACTTTGTGTAATCCTTAAACTCTTTTATGAAATTTATATCCAAAACAAAAACATATAACTCCAGCCTGCTCTTATCTCCACTGTGCCGATTATAAGAACGGTACTGACCTGTTAATTCCACCATTTGTCCTATATAATCCTTATTCACATTAATCAAACGTTCTGATATTACCGCCGGCAATGTATCTTTATTTCCACTGGTTCTTTCCACTTCTACATATACTGTAAAAAATTTTTCTTCATATAATTCATGGTTATAAGTAAATCCTGATACAATTTTTCCTACTATAACCGCATGATTCATTTCAAGAGCTTTTGCATTCATCTTTTTCCCTCCTATACGATATCATCATATGTATAATCATCTTCTCCCGCTGGTTCCAAAAACTCCATCTCATCTTCTACATCGCCTTCCAGTAACGGAACTTCAGGATTTTTCTCAGTTTCATCCATAACCTCCTGAAGATCTGTATCAAATATACTCCGCTGCGAGGTGTTATTTACATAAGTCAAAACATATTCCTGCTTATCTTCATCCCATACCATCGCCATCTCCGGGTTTACGCTTCCTTTTTCCTCATTCTTGATGTTAATGGCGGATGTAACCTTGTGGTCGAATTTTGGTTTCAGAATCTTTCTGGTTTCTCCCTGAATAGCCGGATCATAGTTCGGTATAAATTCCGGAACCAGCTTAATATCAATCGTGATTGTTACCTTCCCATCCATGCTTTCCTTCTCTTTCATGGTTCCAATCGCCCTCTGCAGTACAATGTCAGCATCTCTTCTCATCTTATCAAAGGTTTCTGCTTCAATTCGTAACTCCTTGTAATCTCCCATATCGCTCTCCTATCTCAGATTTTCTATATGTTTTAGAATGCATTCTTTACATCCATGTTCTCTATAACCTATGCACTCTCTTTCAAAATCAATTTCAGCATCATCATCCAGCGGGCAAGAAAAGCAATGTCTCATAAATGCTTCAATCAACAGCTCTTCATTAGGTGTCATCTTCTCCTCCGATCTGCATAATTTTCACTTCCACTCTGGGCTGCTCCGAATAATATTTCCGGAACATCCCGTCCACGATCATTGCATCATCTCTGTATGCAATGCCATTGAGGCTATCGCATATAACCTTTGCGATATTGTCAAAATCCGGTTTCTTTACCGGTCTAATTTTCCCCTCTATCATTTCCTGCCGTTTTTTCTTTGAAACGCTTTTCGGAATCCCATAAAAGGCAAAAATCCGAACATCCAGCATTGCTTCATCTGGAAACCGGAAGTTATCACACTGAACTCCGTATTCTGCTTTTACCTGATTCTCATACATCACTGTATTCTTTGGTGTGTAAGCTCTGGCGAAGGTCTTTTCTCCGTCAGCAGATTTTCTGACTGATACCCGTGGTCTTCCCTTTGCTTTCGGCTCACCATATACAGTGAATTTAACCGTTTTCACTTTCTATCGCCTCCAATATCGCATTTTCATCCAAGAACATTTCTGGTTCTCCATCTGCACAAGGCGGGAAAATTGGTCCACTTGGTCCGCCTCTCACTCCGCCATCACAGTCATAATTAAATCTGCAATACTGACACCATTTGTCTCCGTCATGCTCTTCCACCCACTTCAACACTCTTTCATCCATGTATTACCTCCTACTGACTCTCTAAGCTGGATTCCTCCAGTTTAGCCTGAAGGCAGAGATAGTTGCTTTTCCCTTTCTCTCTCGGAACCTTAATCTGCCGGACTGTATATCCATTCTTTACCAAAATTCCAGATACCGTCTGCCGGTCTTCCTGGGTATAAATTCTAAGCTCCGCCAACGGATTGAATTTATCCCGCCTCACTCCAAACAGTTCCTCTGGTCCAACCTCCAGCGCCTGAGCTATGTCCAGAAGAGCCGAGCATGGGATATCTGTTGCTCCGGTCTCATAATTTCCTATTGTACTTTCCCCTCTTCCGGTCATCTCAGCCAATTTCCGCTGAGAAATCTTGCTTTCTTCCCGGATAGCCCTGATATACTTTCCTACTTCTTTGCTGTCCATATTCATCCCTCCAGTATCTTTTTCGTCTCTTCAAACCTCTTGAACGCCTGACGCTTCCGCCAAGATGTTCCAGAAAACTCCATCGGATAACACATTTCAAATATCCGGTCATAGATTCTTTCATACCTAATATCTGTAGTATTCTGCATCTGCTGGAGCGTGAGGTTTGTTGTGAGAATCAATGGCTTTTTGGCCCTGTATCTACTGTCGATAATTCCATATACTTTTTCCAGAGCATAATCTGTACTTCGCTCTGCTCCGAGGTCATCTATTATCAGCAGCCTGACACTATTTAAACGATTGGAAAAGGCTTCCTCTCTCTCTCGGTCAAACCCCTGCATCTCCTGTAGTATTCTGACAAATGATGTCATTACCACCGATGTATTTCTTTCCAGCAGGTAATTTGCAATACAAGCCGCCATGTAGCTTTTCCCAGTCCCGACTGTGCCATAGAAAAGAAGTCCCTGGTTTCTTTCATACATGATCTGAAATTTTTCACAATAATTTTTTGCAATCTTTAGATGGTTCTCATTTTCTTTTCTCGTCTGAAAATTCTCAAAAGTTGCTGCCTGAAATGTATCGTCCATCATGCTACTAATTTTTGCTCTCCGAATGCTACTCATTTCCTCTTCTCTACGAAGCTGCTCTTCTTTTATCTGGTTAGCCTCTATCCGACACTTACACATTACCGGCACTTTCTTCGGTTTGCCATCAAACCAAATGATTTCCCCTTCTTTTCTTGTGTTGCATTTCCCGCAATATAAAAGACCATCGCTCCCGATGTAATCATCGGGCAGCGAATATGCTGAATCTGTAATATCAACAAGCACTTTTTCTGCAACTTCTCCTATCACCTTTCATCTACTCCTTCCACTGTCCGAACGGATTATCTTCAAGCGATTTCTGAGTCTGAATTTCTTTTGACGTTCCATCTGGAGCTGGATGCCGTATCAGGCCCGGGTATTTCTTATTGACCTTATCTGTCACCCAGTTCAAAATCGTCATATAGTCGCTCTTGTATGTTTTTCCGGTAGAGCCTTTGTAAAGATTCAACTCTTCGATAAATTTTTCTGTAGCCTTTTCTCCGTATCCGTATACAAGTTTGCTATACTCTTCTTCCTTCAGGGAGACATACTCTGCATATTGTTTCTTCACAACTTTCTTTTTTACTGCCTTTTTGGATTTTTCCTTTGCATCCGGTGGACTGTCCGCAAGATCGTCCGGCGGACTGTCCGTAGGATTATCCTTCGTATTGCTTTCAGAACTTTCTCCCATCTGTTCTTTTTTCATGATCTCAGCTTTTTTTCTGGCTCTCTCAGCCCGTTTTCGCTCTGCATCGTATTCTTTGTTTTTCAGAAACTTATACCACTGCTCCTGCCATGTATCCCAATCGTGTAGGTATAAATCCCCCTCTTCATTTTCATCAATCCATCGCTGCGCAATAAGGCTTTCTACGATTTCCATTTTGTTCAGCCCTTCACTCAGTCCATTTGAGAAAACAGCCCCTGCTACATCGCTTTTATCGCAACTACGTAGTTTCCCGGTTTGGTCTGCATTATTTAGTCCCCATAACCACAAAGAAACAAGGATTCCGAGAGCTTCTTTTTGAGAACACCTAATATCTTTTGCCAATTCTCGAAGTTTTCCTCCTACTACATGGTCATGTACGCTAATCCATGCCAACATCATCACCGCCCTTTTGGTGGCGGCAGATATGTTTCCGCCGCCATTTAGAACTACTCATTTTCTGGTTCTACGTCTTCAGAACTCTCTTCTTCCTTCTCTGAATTTTTCTTGTCTACTTCGATTCCATTTTTCAGAATAGCCATTGCTTTCTCGAACTGATCCACTGTCATGTTCGTAGTTGAATCCAGCCCCATATTGTTACAGATATACTTTACAACTGCATTACCTTTCTTCTTTCCATAGAATCCAGTAGCAAGGTCAAAAAACTCCTGCCGCTGTTCCTGGGAGATGTAAACGTCACATACGGTTTCGGATGTTCCTGTTGCGCCAGTATCAAGAACCCGTCCTCTCTCTGCATCCCGATCTGTATAGCCAAATTCTTCTGCTGTATATAATCCCTGGTAATCATCCGGGAACGCTGCTCTTACCGCCTGAGAGACTGCTACTTTTTCAATCATGGTGCATGGCTTGCTTCCCCAATTCGCCATAGGCTTTCCATCCTTAAACTTCTGGTATTCCTGAAGCGATACCTCTTTGAAAGTTTCCGTTTCCTTACTGTTCAGTTCATGATAGACTCTGCACCAGCCTCCCAGGAGTGTTTCTGATGGATAAAGACAAGTCCCTTCTTTCTGTATAATTTCCTCTCCACGCTGAACAACAATCCCTGATTTCATTCCATTGTAATTCGGATTCTTGAATGCCCTCTTCATATAGGTTTCTTTTCCAATAACCAGCTGTGCCGGTTCATTTCCGAACTTAATCAGATACACTTCTCCGTATACCAGAGGATTTAATTTCTGCGCCTGACAAGTCCGGATGAAGAACAAAACTTCCTGATCGGTCACTTTACCATTACCTCTTACCAAATAATTTTTGACTGTTTCCGGTTCCAGTTTTATTTCTACGCCACCAGCATCATACTTAACAACACTCAACATCTTCTCTTCCATCTTGCTTACCTCCTGATACTCACTTTTGCTGTTTCTTTATACTTGATTCCCGGAATCTGTATACTTCCCTTTGTCGCTCTAATAAGCCGCATAATTGCTTTTTCATCAACCGGTCTAATTTCTACTCCTGAGAATACAACCGGAACTTTTTCATGATCTATTGATTCAATTTCCCAATCTTTAGCTATTCCGATTCCCTTTGTCTTTGGCGTACTCATTACAACCGTTGTGCTTGTAGCTACTGTTTCAACCATCTGCGCTTCTACAAGAGCCATCTCAGCTTCCGCATGATTACCAGCTTCTTCAGCAGCCGCCGCTTCATCCAGTTTCTTATCCCTTTCTGCTTCAGCCTCTAACCGCATCCGTTCTTCAAGCTCTCTCTTTTTTCTTTCCTGCTCTTTCTGATATGCGGCAATATTCACTTTTAAGATTCTTTCCGCTTCCTGAAGTGGTTTCAACATCGCTTTTTCTCTGTCGCACACCGCTTTATGTGCCTTGTAAGCATTGTCCTTCATTGGCTTAAAAAAATCTGTGACTACTTTTGCCTGAGTCTTAATTTTCTGTCCAAATTCAGCTGCTTTTTCATAATCCTCATTGGTTAATATTTTCAATTCTTTGGCTCGTCTCTCAACCAGACTATTGCTCTGCTGAAGTTCCTCTTCCCGCACCAGTTCTACCGGTGTTTCTATTCTTGCTACTACTGCTTCTGTAACTTCCTTGCTCATAAAGTCCTCCTATAAAATCATTGCCATCTTTGCAATTATTCTCAGAATCGCCGCTTCTGTACCCATCTTGGTTTCAGTCTGGTAATCTTCGATCACTTCATCAATCAGATCATCAGCATCCTCTTTGCTTATGCAATGACTTTTCTGTAATGCAGCATTCCCTTTTTTCAATGCCATTTTTACCAAATACATTACATCCGGAGGTGTACCTTCGATTTCTACTCTCACGTCACCTTTTTCATCCGCAATAATCAACAACTTTGCTTTTTTCGCCATTTTCACATGACCTCCTATTTATACTTTTGTATATGATTCCAAACTACCATTAAGGAAGAAAATACCTGCCAACTCTCTATATCATTGGCTTTATATCTCACCATCTGATAGGAACCATCGCTTTTCAGATGTACGATAGCCTTTTCGTCAAATCTAAATCCATGACTCTCATACGCTCTCGCATAGGCTTCCAACTGCACTCCAGTCAACATTCGGTTTACTGTTGCTGATGTTTTGTAATCTATCAGAATCTTTTTCTCATCAATCACGCATGGTAAATCTGCCGTTCCGGCATACCTCAATATTTTGTGATAAACTCTACTTTCCGTTGCCAACGGCTTCGGAGCATGCTCTTCCCAAAACTTCAAAAATGCTTCAAAATATCCTGCATATCTCGGTTCAATATCTTCTATGCCATACAAAACATAATTTTCAGCCGCATTATGTATCGCAGTTCCCCGATTTGCTGCCATTTGCATAATACTTTCATCTATTCCTCTGTAAAGTGCTTCATCTAATGGCTTCATTACCGTTGTGACACTTGGAAGAATTTGTCCATCTAATGTGTAAATATGACGTTTATCCTCAAAGCGTAATTCCGTAAAAAATGGAAGCCCTTTTTTATTCAATTCCATTTATGCCACCTCCGCCGTTGTCAGTTTTTCTCCGAACAACTCCATCATTTCTGATACCGTCATGTCTTCCAGGCATTCTATACATACAGGACCATTATGTCCGTCATAAAATTTTTCTCCTTCAAATATTTCAGCTCCGCACTCTAAACACATCCTGACCGGTTTGGGTTCTGGTGCGTTTGGACACCTGCTATCGCAAGGCATCTTTAGACAGATATTGCACATTCATCACACTCTCCATTCTTACTACGACTTCTCCAACTATCATAATTACTACTCCGGCAATCACTCCCATTAGAGGAATTTTCCATTCTGACCCATCCAGAGCAGATCCCATAAGCGCAATTAAAAAAAATCCAATTCCCGTAATTTTCTCTCCTACCATGATTTGTTTCTTCTTTCGTTTCCTCACTGCGCTACTCTCCTTTCTTTCCAGAATATCGGCGTTACGAATAATCCAATATCTATATCTCTCGTTTTTTCGCAAGCCTCTTCCAACTCCTCAACTGTCTCAATTCCAAACTCGGTTTTTAGATACTCTCTTATCTTCTCAAAATCCATGAGTATCACCGCCATTCTTTATCAGCCGCTCTTTTATCAGTCTTAATTCGCTGATGGATACTGCCAACTTATCCAATTCTTTTGATACGGCTGTAAAATCTTCTTCTTCGTCTGGAGATATTTCTCCATCCTCAGCTATCTTCAGAAGTTCTCTACGCATCTCTTCGATTTCTTTTCCATCTAACTTTGCTATTATTCCAACCGTTACTGCTTCCAGTGTTTTAATCTCTGCAGATACCGGCTGCTGTTTTCCTAATGGACACTGCTCTAAACAATACCGATTTTTCAACTGCGGCGCCCCATAAACATCAGCCATCATCATTATCAAATCTAAGGGTGGTACTGTGATCCCTCTCTCATAATTTGCCAAAGACGAAACAGAAATACCGAAATATTCTGCCGCACTTTCCCTGCTTTTGAGATGTGCATTGTTCTTTGCTGCCAAAATCCTACACTGAAAGTAGATGCTTATGCCCGTATTTACACATCCACAATCCATGTTCTTTTTTCTCCTTATCTGCTAAACTAAACCTAAATGATACCAAGGCCCGAAAGAATTTTGTTCAATTCGTCAAACTTACCATTCGGTAAGTTATTGTCATAAAAAATGGCGTTCATCTCATCGTATGACAGCCCATAAAATTCAGACAATGCAATAACTTCATCCGGCTTGAACTTAACCTCTCCCCTTTCTTTCTTGCTATATGAAACAATGGATTTACCGATTACTTCTGCCAATGTTTCAAGGGATACTCTTCTTCCGGCCCGGAGCTCCCGGAGCCTTGTGCTATCCATTCTTGCACCTCCTTTGTTTTATTTATTATGACATCATCTTAACTTACCTATCGGTAAATGTCAATAATTATATTATATTTTTTGTAAGTATTATTTACTGTTCGGTAATTATGGGATATGATACTGTAGAGGTGATTTTATGCAGATTTTTTCAAACATCCTATACAATCTGTTGAAGCAGAGAAATATAACTCAACGGATGCTTGCCGAAATGGCACATACAACTGAAGCAACTATTTCCCGGTATCTTTCCGATGCAAGGCGTATGCCACGGGCCGACCTGATTATTTCTATTGCGGAGGCTCTGAATGTAAGCACCGATTATCTTCTTGGTCTTACTTCAGTTCCAAACAGAGGATCTTTATCTCCTGAAACAGAGGAACTGATTTACTACTACTCCAATGCATCAGAGAGTGACCGCAAAGTAATATGGGCAGTTCTGGACAAATACCGGGATTCCGACATTAAAATAGCCGCATCCGGTCAGGACAAATGGAATTCAACGGATTCTTCTCTCCGGCAGCAGGCTGTAAAAAAATTCGAAGGCAATAACGTATGATCTGCACATCGCTACATACCAATCCGTTTCTCTCCGTATGGAATTGAGCGTGCAGCAATTACAAGAATTGTTCAGCCGTAAAGCGTTTTCGTTTTTCAGCAAGCGGCTTAATTCTTATGTGATTGCATACAATGATGTTCTTCCATTGATGGATATGCTCTACCAGGTATTTCACGAACTCGGTCATATTTATTTCGGTCACATAAATCCAGACGGAGATTCTCACCATTCTCTGGAATTGCAAGAACGGGCGGCAGATTATTTTGCCGCCTTTATTTTTTCAAAGATTGGAGGCATGAAAACTATGAAAACTTTAACAGGAAATGAACATTTTACTTATGAAGGGATGCCAGCCGGTATCCTTCTCAACGATTTCTGGTCGTGGAACTCTTCTGATTTACTGAATAACACCCTTCGTGGAGCGCTGGCGGAATTTTTGGTAGCTTCTGCTATTGGGATAGACACAACAGTGGCACGCCAAGACTGGACTCCATACGACCTACTTTCTTTGTCCGGCAAGAAAATCGAAGTCAAATGTTCTGCATATCTTCAAAGTTGGAATACTGAGCGTTTATCTAAAATTCAGTTCAGCATCCGTCCAGCCCGATCATGGGACTCTGAAACAGATTTCAGCGATGAAGTAAAACGATGGTCCGATCTTTATGTATTCTGTCTTTACGCAAGCAGAGATCGGAACGAAACGCCGCTCCAACTGGAACAATGGGAGTTTTACCTCCTCCCCACATCAGTCTTAAATCAGCGCTGCGGAGATCAGAAAAACATTTCTTTAAACTCTCTTCTGTCTCTTAATCCGCTAAAAACAACATACAGGGACCTGAATGATGCTATAGAAAGTCTTGACTTGGGCACTACCCCCCCTAAGAACATTTGTTCTTATTTTTACATCTCTTTTTTCACAATGATGTAAATCCTTTTTATGTCCATCGGACCGTCCGTAGGATTGTCCGCGGACATACTATATATTTATATATAGATATATATGGTAATGGTACTGGTACTGGTTACATCGGATTTTCCTCGTGACCGTCCGCCGGACAGTCCATGGACGATTCGCAAAATCATTGATTTATTGGATTATCCCGTATCCTGATTTTATGAAAGCCCAGCAGCATATCTACCGTTTATATCCTCCACATTATATTTGTAACATACTTTTCCTGTGACAATACTCGTGACCGTCCGTAGGATTATCCGCGGATTAACATTGTATGGAGGTCATAATGGCTTTAAATAAACCTATAAATACTATGTCAAATTCCTGTCCTCGTGTAGCAATTTACATTCGTGTTTCAACAAACCACCAAATCGACAGGGATTCTCTCCCTCTGCAACGGGAAGAGCTAATAAACTATGCAAAATACGTCCTGAATATCAAGGACTATGAAGTGTTTGAAGATGCCGGTTTTTCTGCGAAGAATACAGACCGGCCCGACTATCAGCGTATGATGAAGATGATTCGCGCTGGGCTTTTCTCTCATGTGCTTGTATGGAAGCTGGATCGTATTTCCAGGAATCTTCTTGACTTTGCCGCTATGTATGAAGAGTTAAAGCGTCTTAATGTCACTTTCGTAAGCAAAAACGAACAGTTTGATACCAGTACCGCAATAGGCGAAGCTATGCTTAAAATCATTTTAGTATTTGCTGAACTGGAACGTAAAATGACATCTGAGCGTGTAACCGCTACAATGATTTCCAGAGCAACTTCTGGCAAATGGAACGGCGGACGCATCCCATACGGTTTTTCCTACAACTATGACACCAGGGAATTTTCTATTTCCCCCGAAGAGCAGAAGATCGTATTGCTTATGTGTGACTTCTATGAGTCCAGCCACTCACTTCTGTATGTTTCCAGGAAACTGAATGAACTCGGACATCGGACAAGAGCTGGTAATCTATGGAGTCCTGTTCAGGTGCATAAAATCCTTGTGAATCCGTTTAGTGTTGGTGATTATGTGTACAATCAAACATCTCTCAGCACCGGAACTCAGGTTCCAAATAAAGAGGAGGATTTCATCGTGTTTGAAAACCACCACCCTGCTTTGTTTCTGAAAGAACGCCAACAGAAAATTATATCTCAACTTTCCAGAAACTCACGTATCAAATCAGGTGGCAATGTATCTGTAAAGCGAAAAAATATCCATGTATTTTCCGGTATGATTTTCTGTGAAAACTGCGGTCAGATGCTTACCAGCAGCACCGGAAAGGCACTGAGTTGTGATGGATGGCGACCATCTATCTATCTTTGCCCTTCCAAGCGAAGGCATATTTCTGAGGGATGCCACGATACAACCGATTCTACTGTCGGAGAATTTACCATCAACTTTATACTGAATATGCTTAATGCTCAACGGAATTTTTCATTGTTACGAACCCAAGAGGACCTTCAGCGTATGCTTTTGTATGGAAAAGTATTTGATAATGTAGACCATCTTGACGAAGAAGGTGTCAGTGAAATGTTTACTGTTCTATCTGAGAATTTGCCAGAAAGCACAAAATCCGGACTTAAAAAGAAATCAAAGAAACCTGCAGCTAATCCAGAAGTAACAAAGTTGAAAAAAGAACAACAGAAATTGGAGCGAGCTATGGAACGTCTGAAACGACTTTATATGTATTCAGAGGATTCCATAAGTGAACAGGAATACATAACCGAGCGTAACCGTATCTCTGAGGCATATGAAGACATAGAAATACAGCTTTCTGAAATAAGCGCTTGTGAACGTACTGAGAGATCCATCTCAGATCAAGACTTTATCCGTCAAGCTACCGCTTTTATTATTTCAAAGAAACTCTCCGGCAGTTCATACATAAATTATCGCCGTTTGGCAGTAAATACTGATGTAGAAATTTTGAAAGATTTCTTCAATTCCATCATAGACAGTATTACTATCAATTCAGATGGTCAGATCGGCAGTATCGTGTTCAAAAACGGTTTGCTTCACCGTTTCATTTATTCTTCAGTTGACAAGAGCCAGGAATAATAACTTCCCGGCTCTTTTTTTCATCAACTATTCAGTTTATTTTTGGTGTCATCGTATAAACATCGCATCCCCAAAGCTGAAGAAACGATAGCGCTCCTGAATAGCCTCATCATAGGCATGAAGCACATGCTCTCTTCCTGCCAGGGCTGAAACCAGCATCACCAGCGTCGATTCCGGCAGGTGGAAATTGGTGATCAGACAATCCAGAATCTTAAACTGATATCCCGGATAAATAAAAATCTCAGTCCAACCGCTTCCTGCCCGCAGAATTCCGTCTTCTCCTGTGGCTGACTCAATGGTTCGGCAGCTGGTAGTTCCCACACAGATCACCCGCCCGCCTGCAGCCTTTGTCTCATTGATTTTCTGTGCTTCTGCTTCCTCTACCATATAAAATTCCGAATGCATATGGTGCTCCAGGACGTTTTCCACCTTTACCGGGCGGAAGGTTCCCAGCCCTACATGAAGGGTAACATGAGCAATTTTTACACCCATTTTCTGGATTTCATCCAGAAGCTCCTTTGTAAAATGCAGTCCGGCTGTCGGCGCTGCTGCAGATCCTTCGTGCTTTGCATACACTGTCTGATAACGGTTTTTATCCTGCAGCTGATGCGTAATATAGGGAGGAAGAGGCATCTGACCCAGCTGATCCAGAATCTCCTCAAAAATACCATCGTAAGAAAACTGAATGAGACGGTTCCCTTCATCTACAACATCCAGAACGGTTCCCTTTAACAATCCGTCTCCAAACTCCAGCACTGCACCGGGACGGCACTTTTTTCCCGGCTTCACCAACGTCTCCCAAATATCATTTTCCCGACGTTTTAACAGCAGTACCTCAATCTTTGCTCTGGTATCCTCCTTCACGCCAAACAGCCGCGCCGGAATTACCTTAGTATCGTTGATTACAAGGCAGTCCCCCGGTTTTAAATAAGAAACAATATCCCGGAAGTGTCTGTGTTCAATTTCACCGGTTTCTTTATCCAGCACCAAAAGTCTGGATGCAGACCGATCCTCGAGAGGATCCTGGGCAATCAGCTCCTGTGGCAAATCAAAATAAAAGTCCTTTACATTCATCGTTTCCATGTTTTCATCCTGCTCTCTGTGTATGATTCTTTCAAATTCTGTTCTTATCCTGCTTCTTGAAAATGCAGTTTTCTGTCACGCATCCGCATATCCATCCATTTTTAGATATCTGGCGCTTCTGCTTTCCCATAGGACGCTTCTGCTCAAAAGACGGATCTTCTCCTGTCTTTATGCTCCCGGCGCTGCTGCTGTACTGCTCTGTACGCTGCTCTCCCCAGAAGCATCCGGTTCCTGAGCTTCTGCAGTTTCCTGCTGCCCAGACTCCTCCGGCACAAACGCCTCTATCGTCTCCTCCTCAGCTTCCGACTGGCTTTCCTCTGTCTCTGCCTCTTCGGAAGCTTCTGTCTCTTCCTCTGCAGAAGTCTCCTCGCTGGCAGCTGTCGTCTCCGCTACAACAATTCTCTGCTCCGGCTCTTCCCCATAAACAGGAGAACCGTCTCTCAGTACGCCGTAAATGGAATTCAGTTCCTCGTCAGCAGTTAAAGCCTCCTTCAGCTTTACATTTACTCCCGACGCCAGCCGGCGCACTTCCTCAGAATGGCTGATTCGATCTGCAAAATCAATCTCCGCCTCTGTCAGGGTGTCGTTGCTGCGAATCAGATAATTGCCCTCTGCATCACGGTACACATAGCACCACATAATCATAGGAGCCGCTGTCTCTGCCGAATAAAAACGGATGTCGTAAAGGGTATACACCAGCCAGGTATCTGCCGTTTCTCCATCCATCACATAGGTGGCAATATTTTCAAATTCCTGTACATACTTGGCATTGCTGCGCAGCCGTTTCCGCTCTTCCTCCAGCTCAGCTTCCGTCTGCTCACCTCTTCCGTAAATCCGGCTCATGGTTTCTGCATCAGAATCCTCTCTGGCTGCAAAATAGCTCTTCATAAGACTGAGAATTTCCGGAACCCGGTCCCTCTGCAGTCCCTCCATTTCCGGAATCTCCACAGCTTCTGATTCTGACTCACCTTCCGCCTCTGCTTCCTCGGTCTGCAGCTCTGATTCATTCCCTGTCTCTGCTTCCATGGTCGTGGAAGGCTCCTGATTTTCTGTCTCTTTTGCCTTGCCATGATCTGCAATCACAATAATAATCATTAATATAATCACGATTAACGGAATGGCTGCTGCTGTCAAAAGAGCCCTCTGCTCTTCGTCCGCCCCGCTCCGTTTCCGAAATCTTTTGTTTTCTTTCATTCCACCACCTCCATGGGATTGTCCAGATCCTTATCATAGCAAAATACAAAAAAAAAAGCAATAATACCCCTTGCAAAACAAAAAAAAATATAGTATTATATAGAAGATGCGTCTGTAGCTCAGTGGATAGAGCAGTGGCCTCCGGAGCCGCGTGCGGAGGTTCGATTCCTCTCAGACGCATTTTTTGTTGCAAGAATTACTTTATTGCATTAAATTAAGAAAGTATTTTCTCGACGCTTCAGACTGGAAAACTTCTGGAAAAACAAGCATTCAGAGCATCTTTCTGTCTGAATCCTCACATGGCTGAACGAGCACAGAAATAAAAAAGAGGTGGAAAATCTTATGATAAAAGCAGTCATTTTTGATATGGATGGAATCATCATAGACAGCGAACTGGAATATCTGAAAATGGAGCTGGAATTTGCCCGAACGAAAAATCCCCAGGTGCAGCTGGAGGATCTGTTCGGCATGGTAGGATCCTCCCGGGAAGACGCATGGAGCTGTATGGCCCGTGCCGTCCACAATGGCCAGACCTGGCAGCAGCTGCGGGATGAATTCCGCGCCTCTGTAGATGTTTACGCGCAGATGGACTACCGCCGTATCTTTCGGAAAGAAATCCCTGGCATCCTCGACCGGCTTCAGGAAATGGGGCTTCGACTGGCCCTGGCCTCCTCCACCGGTCTGCCGATTATTCACCGGGTTCTGACCGAAAATAACATTCATCATTATTTTGAAGAAATTGTCTCTGGCGCACAGTTTAAACGCAGTAAGCCGGATCCGGAAATCTATCACTATACCGCCAAAAAACTGAACCTTCCGGAAAATCAGTGTCTGGCTGTAGAAGATTCTACCTTTGGCGTTACTGCAGCATATCGGGCGGGAATGCATATTGCTGCCCTTTATGATTCCCGCTTTCATTTTGATCAGTCTCTGGCGGACTTCCAGATCAAACAGCTGGAGGAAGTGGTTGAGATTGTCAGACAGCTGCAGCAAGACTGATCTATTGTTTCAGATACCGCTTCACATATCTGCCTGTATAGGACTCCGGATTTTCTGCAACCTCTTCCGGAGTTCCTTCGGCAATCACTCTGCCGCCGCCTTCTCCGCCCTCCGGGCCAATATCAATCAGATAATCCGCAGATTTGATCACATCCAGATTGTGTTCAATCACTACAACCGTATTTCCACCATCTGAAAGCCTTCTGAGAATTTCCACCAGTTTATGAACATCTGCAAAATGAAGTCCTGTTGTAGGCTCATCCAGAATATAAATCGTCTTTCCTGTTCCTCTCCTGCTCAGCTCTGTAGCCAGCTTAATTCGCTGAGCCTCTCCGCCGGAAAGCTCTGTGGATGGCTGCCCCAAACGAATATACGAAAGCCCCACATCATTCAGTGTAGAAATCTTCCGATAAATCGAAGGAATATTCTCAAAGAAGCCCATCGCCTCCTCCACCGTCATATTCAGGACATCGTAAATGCTTTTTCCCTTATAGCGAACCTCCAGAGTCTCCCGATTATACCGCTTTCCGCCGCAGACCTCACAGGGTACATAGACATCCGGAAGAAAATGCATCTCAATCTTGATAATTCCGTCGCCGCTGCAGGCCTCACACCGGCCGCCTTTTACATTAAAACTGAAGCGCCCCTTATTATATCCCTTTGCCTTTGCATCAGGGGTAGATGCAAACAAATCCCGGATCATGTCAAACACACCTGTATAGGTAGCAGGATTTGAGCGAGGCGTTCTTCCAATAGGAGACTGATCAATAGCGATAACCTTATCCAGCTGCTCCACGCCCTCCAGTTTCTTGAACTTTCCCGGAATGGTTCTTGCCCTGTTCAGCTTCCGCGCCAGAGCCTTGTAAAGGATCTCATTGACCAGAGAACTCTTGCCTGAGCCAGATACACCGGTTACGCAGGTCATCACGCCCAGAGGAAAACGAACGTCAATCTGTTTCAGATTGTTTTCTGCCGCTCCCCGGACTGTCAGCCAGCCTGTAGGAATTCTGCGCTTCTCCGGCACTGGAATCTGAATCCGTCCGCTCAAATAAGCGCCTGTCACGGACTCCTGACACTGCATAATTTCCTCTGCCGTACCAGCTGCCACCACCTGTCCGCCATGTTCTCCGGCTCCCGGCCCGATATCCACAATATAATCCGCCGCCCGCATCGTATCCTCATCATGCTCCACAACAAGAACCGTATTTCCCAGATCCCGCAGGTGAAGCAGAGTAGAAAGCAGCTTGTCATTGTCCCGCTGGTGAAGACCAATACTTGGTTCGTCCAGAATATAGGCAACGCCCACCAGACCGGAGCCAATCTGAGTTGCCAGACGGATTCGCTGAGCCTCTCCTCCGGAAAGGGTTCCTGTGGCTCTCGACAGTGACAGATACTCCAGACCCACATTTAACAGAAAATCCAGCCTTGCTTTTACTTCCTTTAAAATCTGTGCGCCGATCGATTCCTGCATCTGTGTCAGCTTCAGGTTCTCCATAAACTCCCGACATCTGCGGATAGAAAGCTCTGTTACCTGATAAATATTCTGATCCCCTACGGTTACGGCAAGAGAGCTGGGCTTCAGCCGCTGTCCCTTACATGCCTTACAGGGAGTAATCCGCATAAAGGTTTCATATTCCGCCTTAGAATTCTCGGAATAGGTTTCCCGGTATCTCCGCTCAACATTTTTCAGAAGGCCTTCAAAGGCCACATCGTAAACGCCTTCTCCCCTTTGCCCCTTATAATGAACCTTAATCTCCCGGCCTTCGGTTCCGTAAATCAGCACATCGTGGATTTCCTTGGGATACTCTTCAAAAGGCGTATCCAAATCAAATCCGTATTCCTTCGCAAGAGCATCTAAAATAGCTCTGGTAAAGCTTCCCTTGTCCGTACAGGACTGCCATCCAAGTACCACAATCGCCCCCTGCAGGATGCTTAGAGATTTATCCGGAATCATCAAATCCTCATCAAACTCCATCTTGTATCCCAGACCAAAGCAGTCCGGACATGCCCCAAAGGGATTGTTAAAAGAAAAGCTTCTGGGTTCTACCTCCTCGATACTGATGCCGCAGTCCGGGCAGGAAAAATTCATGCTGAACTGAATAGATTCTCCTCCAATCACATCCACCAGCATCAGACCATCTGAAAGCCCCATAACAGTCTCAATCGAATCTGTAAGACGCTTTTCAATTCCCTCTCTGACTGCAAGGCGATCCACCACGATCTCAATATTGTGCTTAATATTTTTCTCCAGCTTAATCTCTTCTGACAGCTCATAAAGATTTCCGTCAATCCGAACTCTCACATAGCCACTGCGTCTGGCCTGTTCCAGAAGCTTTACATGCTCTCCCTTCCGTCCCCGGACCACCGGAGCCAGAAGCTGGATTTTCGTCCGTTCCGGCAGCTCCATAATCTGATCTACCATCTGATCAATCGTCTGTCTGCGAATCTCTCTCCCACACTTGGGACAGTGGGGAATTCCGATTCTGGCGTACAAAAGTCTCAGATAGTCATAGATCTCTGTCACTGTTCCCACTGTAGATCTGGGATTCCTGTTGGTTGATTTCTGATCAATGGAAATAGCAGGGGAAAGTCCCTCAATGCTCTCCACATCCGGCTTCTCCATCTGTCCCAGGAACTGTCTCGCATAAGAAGACAAAGATTCCATATATCTTCTCTGCCCCTCTGCATAAATAGTATCAAATGCCAGAGATGACTTACCGGAACCACTTAGTCCCGTCAGCACCACCAGCTCATTTCTCGGAATATCCAGAGAAATATTCTTCAAATTGTGCTCGTTGGCACCCCGTATTTTAATATACTGCTTTGCCATACTTCAAACCTTTCCTTTGTTTTTCCATCCGCCGCAGCTTCCGAAAGCCTTTCTGGCGTCTCCTGTCCGTATTTTGCGTAACTGATCTGTATTTTATCACAGACCAGACTTATTTGCAAACACTTGTTCGGATTCTCTTTTCTATTTTCCCCACACAAACATTTAACTACCTTATTTATTTTTATGTAACCATAAATTGATTGTTTAATAACAAACATTATGTCCGCTATTCCGTAATAATTTACCCACCCTCTCATGTATACTTTTATCTTTTCCATGGCTCGGATGATACTCCCACATTTGCTCCGGGAAGTGAGCTGTCGCAGCTTCTCCTTGGCTTTCTTCCATGACTTTCCATGGACACGGATATAGATTCCTTTTCCGCTCTTCCCAAAACAAAAGCCAATGAACTTAAAATTTCGGATTGCGAACACGCTGACTGTCCGGCTCTTTTCCCGATTTACTTTCAACTTTAATGTTTCTTCCAGATATTTCGTACTGCTCTCCAGCAGACGTTCCGCCGCCCGTTCACTCTTCGCCAACAGTACAATATCATCTGCATAGCGAATACACGGTACGCCCCGTCTGTGAAACTCCCAATCGAATTCATTCAGATACACATTTGCTAAGAGTGGGGATAGATTCCCTCCCTGCGGGGAGCCTTCTTCTATCTCTGTTATAACACCGTTTTCCATCACTCCGCCTTTCAGGTATCGCTTTACCATCTGTATGACCCTCTCGTCTTTTACCTGCTTTCTCAGCAGATTTAAGAGGATTGTGTGGTTCAGCGTGTCGAAGTATGCGATTTCTGTTCGTCAGACCAGAGGTTTGCCCGTGGGTTAGTAGGTTCCCCACATCCGGCTTCCTTCAGATTTGCAGTCGCCTGCAACACCCTTGCCTTCGGCTATATCCTTCCCACTACCGGGCGGATTTGGGACTTGCACCCGTTAGAAACGTGCGCCGCCAGGCGCACTACACAAAAAGAGACTGTGAAAAACAAATCTGTTCTTCACAGTCTCTTTTTTACATTTTTATCAGAAATCCTTAGAAATCAACCTCTGTGCCGTAGAAGGTGCACTTAAACAGCTTTGCCATCTGTTCCGGATTGATGGATCTTGGATTGGAACCTGTGCATGCATCACCAACTGCATTTGCAGCAATCTCATCCAGCTTCTCCAGGAACTCGTCTTCCTTCACACCAAACTCCTGAATGGTCTTCGGAATATTCATCGCGCGGTTAAATTCTTCAATCTTCTCGATCAGAGCATTTACCTGAGCTTTTTCAGAGGTTCCGCCCAAACCTACACGTCTTGCAATATCTGCATATCTTCTCATAGCTTCCGGCTCATGAGCATTGTACTTAATAACATACGGAAGGTAGATTGCATTTGCACAGCCATGAGGAATATGACCGGTAGAGAATGCAGCGCCGGTCTTGTGAGCCATGGAATGTACAATACCAAGCAGGGCATTGGAGAATGCCTGACCTGCAAGACACTGGGCATAGTGCATCTGCTCTCTTGCATCCATATCCTTCTTATAAGACATTGGCAGATAATCAAATACCATCTCAATTGCCTTAATTGCCAGCGGATCCGTAAACGGACTGTTCAGAGTAGAAACATATGCTTCAATTGCATGAGTAAGAGCATCCATACCAGTATAAGCTACCTGCTTGATAGGAAGGCTCTCAACCAGCTCCGGATCAATAATTGCCACATCCGGTGTAATCTCAAAGTCTGCCAGCGGATACTTGATTCCCTTTGCATAATCTGTGATTACAGAAAATGCGGTTACCTCTGTTGCTGTTCCGGAGGTAGAGGGAATTGCACAGAAATGAGCCTTTGTTCTCAGCTTCGGGAAATTAAACGGAGTAATCAAATCCTCAAAGGTTGTATCCGGATATTCATAGAATGCCCACATAGCCTTTGCTGCGTCAATGGGAGAACCGCCGCCGATAGAAACAATCCAGTCCGGCTGGAATTCGGTCATAGCAGCTGCGCCCTTCATCACAGTCTCAACAGAAGGATCCGGCTCAACGCCTTCGAAAAATCTTACTTCCATTCCTGCTTCCTTCAGATAAGCCTCTACCTTGTCAAGAAAGCCGCCTTTTCTCATAGAGCTTCCTCCGGAAACAACAATTGCTCTCTTGCCGGAAAGGTTTTTCAGATTTTCCAGGGAACCTTTTCCATAGTATAAATCTCTCGGTAATGTAAATCTAGCCATCTCAATATCCTCTTTTCTTTTTGATGAATTAAAACTTGTTAAATTATTAACATTTTACTGCTTTTCCTTC
This sequence comes from Lachnoclostridium sp. Marseille-P6806, assembly GCF_964238185.1. Classification (NCBI taxonomy): domain Bacteria; kingdom Bacillati; phylum Bacillota; class Clostridia; order Lachnospirales; family Lachnospiraceae; genus Lachnoclostridium; species Lachnoclostridium sp. Marseille-P6806. The sequence goes on along the minus strand of NZ_CAXSLG010000008.1, from coordinate 27,381 downwards.
AATAAGTCAAGAGATTTTTTGATATTTTTTTAACACACTATTGAGGAAACTGTTTAAAAACCGTCAGTTTTATTCCATTTTGTTCCCTATCCTTATCCTTTTCCTACAGGCAGGAAGCTCCGTTTGTTTCAATTACTTTCTTGTACCAATAGAAACTGTCTTTCGGAATTCTTGCTAAATCTTTTAAGTCCTCGTCATCTCTGTTTACATATACCAGACCATATCTCTTCTGGTATCCGTTGCTGGTGCTGAGTACGTCAACAAAGGACCATGGCAGGAATCCTCTTACATCTACGCCCAGTTCGATAGCTCTGTGAATGGACTGGAGATGCTTGGTCCAGTAATCAATCCGGTAATCATCATGAACCTTTCCGTCTTCTAGAACGTCTCTGGCGCCCAGACCGTTTTCTGTAATAATCATGGGAATTCCGTAACGCTGATAAATGTCTCTTAATAAGTATTCCATACCGGTTGGATCAATGGTCCAGTCCCAATCGTTCGTATCTGCATTGGGATTCTTCATATACTGATAGAAATCCGGCATTACTTCGTAAGCGCCCATAGCGCCCTTCTTACCGCTTAAATTGCTCTTTGCCTCAGTCAGCTCATTCTTATCTGCATCCGGGAAACGAACGCATTTGCTTGCGTAATAGTTAACTCCCAGGAAATCCAGCTTTCCTTCTGCCAGAATATCCATATCGCCTTCTTCAATTACCGGAGCCATGTTGTGCTCTTCCAGATAACGGAATGCGCCTACCGGATATTTGCCCTTGAAGTAAATATCCAGGAAGAAGTGATTCTTCAGATCTTCTGCATTCAGCATTGCCAGCATATTCTTGGGGCTGGAATCCAGTCCATATACCGGAGAATAGCCGATGGCTGCGCCGGAACGGCCGCCTTCTACCAGCTCGTGAATCAGCTTGCTGAGTCTTGCCTGTCCCAGATTCATGTGATGGTTAATCTGGAACTTAATCTGAGGATTGTCATGATATTTTTCCGGAACATAGTTTTTCTTTTTCCAGAATTCCACAATAATACTCTGCTCATTGATAATCAGCCAGTCTTTGATTCTGTCACCGTATCTGCGGATCAGGAACTCGCCGTAAGCCACGAAATCCTCTACACTCTGGCGGTTTACCCATCCGTCATACTTGTCAACCAGTGCCATTGGCATATCATAATGGTAAATTGTCGGTACCGGCTTAATTCCATTGGCAACCAGCTCGTTTACCAGGTTATCGTAGAACTCAAGTCCTTTTGGATTCACCTCTCCCGTTCCATCCGGGAAAATTCTGGACCAGGAGAAAGAAAAGCGATATGCTGTAAATCCACATTCCTTCATCAAAGCAATATCTTCTTTATAGCGATGATAATGATCGCTGGCTACGCTGGCATCTGCAAATCCAGTTCCGCGATTTAAAATATCCATCTGGGATAATTTTTTGCCATCCTCTTCTGCAGCGCCCTCTACCTGATATGCGCTGGTAGATGCGCCCCATAAAAAGTTCTCCGGCATGGTTTTCTTCATCATTTCGCTCATACCTCCTCCTTATTTACCCATTTTATCATAAAAGCTTTCAAACACAGCAATCATCTTGTCTGCCATGTGAATTTCAGACATTACCGTCATCAGGGTATCCTGAGCATGGCTGAACAGCATACTGGGCTGGATTTTTTCTTCTCCTGAAATTTCTGCCTGGATCATTTCTGTCTGTGCATTGTGTGCTTCAGAAATATGGCTGTGCGCCTCCTTCATATACTCTTTTGCACCTGCGAAATCAAACTGTCCTACACAGTCCAATGCTTTGCCAGCTGCATTTCTGGCGTCGCCGGCTGCAATTACAATCTGCATGGCAACCTGAACGACCTTATCATCATCTTGAAATAACATTTCTCCCATAAAAAGTTCTCTCCTTTCTGAAAAGCAGTGTTCCTGCAAGAGAAACACTGCTATATCGGACAATTTTCAATATTATGCTACCGTTGTCTCTTCCTCTACGCACTGTTTCTCGTATACCTTGAAGAATGGATACCAGGTCATCAGATAAATAGCAAACAGCAGGATATAAACCGGAACTGCTCTCCAGTCTCCTGTAATCATTACGCTGGAGAACGGAGCGGGAATCTGTCCAACCTGTACCATTGTGCACGGAATCTTCAGCAGGCCATAGTGCATGGTCAGCCAAACAACTGCCGGACCTGTAATACTGTTAATCAGAATAGGCAGCATCAGAAGCGGATTAAATACAACCGGTGCACCGAACATCAGCGGCTCATTGATATTAAACAGGGATGGTCCGATACAAATCTTACCCATGGTTTTCAATTTTTTACTCTTGGAACGCAGCATTAAAACGTTTAACGGAAGTGTGCCTCCACGTCCGCCCATGGTAATCAGAGCTGCAGTAAATACTGCCTCACTGGTAGCAATGTTCAGCGGAGCATGGCCATTTGCAACAGCTTCGATATTCTCTGCGATTGCTACCATGAAAATAGGAGTGGTAACTGCATTGAATACCCAGCTGGAAATACCCATAGAGTAGAAAATAACAGGTACAAAACAAATCAGAATGAAACCAGGCAGAGTCTGAGCGCCCTTCTGCAGCGGCATAAACAGACTTACCAGCATATCATACAGATCCAGCTTCAGTACATTGGCAAAAATCATGGATAAGCCTAATGTAATGGTAATCGGAATAATGTTGTTAATCCAGTCTCTTACAAAGTCCGGAAGTGTATCATTGTTCTCCAGAACGTGAAGCTTTGCATACAGATGGAATACGATGGCTACAAACAGACCAACAACGATACCCATCATGATACCAGCGGCTCCAATACGTCCGTTGGAAATCTGGAACACTCCATCCACAACCTCCGGACGGCACAGCATTAAATATGCAGCAATGGAAATCAGAGCTGCGTTAATCTGATACTCGCCATGTCCCAGCTTCAGCATTGCTTCATGGGTAATCAGGAATGCTACGAAGATTGCCAGCAAACCAAAGGAAAAGTTTGCAATCGGGCTTAAGTCTGGTAAAAATGATAAATAGGAACGGAATACATTATAGAAGAAGATCAGGGAACCTGTCAAAATGATAGGCAGAACCTTCTTCATTGTACTTGCTACAGTATCAATCCACGGGTTTGCAAATACCTCTCTCGCCTTCGGGGCAAATACCTCGGAAAGCCATTTCATCAAACGTTCCATCCTGTTATCCGTCCTTTCTCTCTGAAACTTTTACTGCAAAGTCTACCAGCGCTGCTCCGTCTAAAGTAGAATAAATATCTGCCGGAATCAGGTCTACCTTAATTCCATGAGGCTCACACTCTGCTTTAAACTTGGGAAGTGCACTTGCATAATGCGGGCCGACTAAAAGAACGTCCATCTTGTCCATGTACTCGCTTACCACGCTCTCACTGCGCGCTTCAATGGACATGTCGATTTTCCCCTTCTTTGCCGCCTGTCTTGCCTTCTGTGCCAGAAATCCGCTGGAGAATCCAGCTCCGCAGCACAATAACACTCTGATAGTTGCCATAACTTAATACCTCCTATGTATTTAATTAAATTTTTTATAACCCATCTTGTTCTGCCCAGTGAATGAGCTCAAGCAAAGTATCATAACTCTTTGTCTGTATGAGATGTTCCATACGCTTTTCATCCATCATAAAACGCGGCGCCACCTTGTAAAAGTCCTCCAGATTTTCCTCCTTCTTCGACGAAATCGACAGCAGAAATACAATCTGAACTTCGTAATGATGCCACCATACCGGCTTTTCCAGGATTCCCACGCTGACAAAGGTTGTTTCTGTCATAGGCCGGTATGGATGAGGAATTGCAATATGCGGACACAAATCTGTCTGCATCAGATTTTCCCTCTCCAGAACAGCATTTTCAAAACCTTCCGGAAGACTGTGGACCTCTCCAATCCTTCTGCACAGTTCATGCAGAACCTGCTCCCGGGTATCTCCTTTTATATCAGTAAAAAAAAGTGTTTTATCAAAATAAGTCTCAATGCCTTTCCGTCCGCTATGCTTTAAAATCCGCTCCACTTCCGCCACATTATGGCGTTCAAAGAAATACTGTACCTCATAAACAGGAACCGGTATTGAAACAGATACAGGAACCGTAGAAAACACATAATCTACCTGCGAAAAATCTTTCCGGGCCAGAGACTCAATATTACATGTTTCCACCTTGTCCAGATATTCCCCGAATACTTCCCGGAACCGGTATTCAAACAGCTTTGCACTTCCGGCTCCTGACGCACACACCAGAAGGATATTATGACGATGGCGTTCCTGATCCTGGCGTTTCATCGAAAGAGCAAAGCACAGTGCCAGATAACCAATCTCCGCTTCCGGTACAATGGTATGAAAATACTCGGAAAGCACCGTAGAGGCATGAGCCGCAACTACATATGGAAAGCTGTAATTTGATTTAATCTCCTGAAGAATGGGATTGTCTATTCTAAGCCCGTATTGAAGCCGAATCCGTAAAGGTACCATATGCTGCCGCAATGTGGCATTTAAGTCAAAGTCGGAACTAAAATCCATGGAAAACGCTTCCTGTACCCGGTTCAGCATCTGATTGACCAGCTGGTTGATCTCCATGTCAATTACCAGATTGCCTTTGTCGCTTTCCACCACTCTCTTTTTTCCGGAAAGCTGAATTGCAATATATTTGATCTCCGGAATCGGAATAGTTATATTCAGAGAGCTGCGTAAACCTTCTGCACACAGGCGGGCCGCATAAATATCGCTTTCCTGCAAAAACCCGCTGTCTGTAATTTCTTCCATCCGGATAAAAAAGCCCTGCTCCTGACGGTAGATTGCAATCTGTATCTGAAGCACAATGTTGGGAATATCCATTTCATAAATGGTATATCCGCACTGTTTTACACTGTCTAAAATCACACTGCGAATCAGCTCCGAATCCTTCAGCTCTCTCTGAATCTCCTGAATCCACTGATCCCGGAACTCATAGAATACTGCGCAAAGACAAATTCTCTTGGCAAACTCGCTTCCGCACATACGCAGCCCGTAGTACGGTTTTCGTTCCAATTCCAGATGATAACGGTTCAAATACTGTTCAACCGTTTTTAAATCCAGAGATAAGGTTTTTCGGGATATGTACATCTTTTCGCAGAGCTCTTCTGCCTTGATATAAGCAGAAGAAACAAAAAAAAGAGCAATAATATATTCAACTCTCTGCCTTCCTGTCTGCGGATAGACTGGAGAAGTTTTTCCCTTCATAAATGCCTGATAGGTTTCTCTATCCTTTACCTGAATCCGAAGTCCCAGGTTTCTCCGCCGCTCAATATCAGCTCCGTTCTGCTCCAACAGTTCTTTCAGCTGATTTACCTGCATCCGGACCGTTCTCTCACTAATTTGCAGTTTCTTTGCAATTGATTCAACATTCAGATAGGTTTCTTCTGAAAGAACCGCCAGCAAAGCATCTAACCTTTCGTCCATCTGCATAGCGCGCTCCTCCGTCTCTATGGTTCTATGAAAACACTCTTGCGAACTGGCAGATACATTCTCTATATATCTCAGTATATCCTTAATAAAGACTTACATCAATCCCACTTTCTTCCAATAGCTTTCGGCAAAAACTACACCGAAATCACCTTTTCCTAAAAAAAATTGAGGTGGTATTCCATCGAATACCACCTCATTGGATTGGTGTCAGATATTTATTTGATATAATGTTTCCTTTCCTATGATACCGGTGTCTTTTTCTGCCGGATCATTCTACCATGTAAGAAATGATTTTCCGGTCAACCGTAATATCGCCTCTGCAAGAAAATAATCTCCATAAATAATTGGTACCTGCCTGTCTGAAGCCCGATCATATCGTGCAGAGCCTCCGTCTAAAACTGCATCCCTCTCCGGATCCCAGCAGCAAAATAACTCTATTGCTCTTAAACATTCCAAAGCAGACTGTACATAAAGATCTTTTTCCAAAGGCTTTACATGTTCCGAAAGTTCCAATAAACCGCATGCTGCGCATACGCCATAAAATAATGAGCTGTTCTTTTTGCCGCATCCAAATAATTTTCATTTCCCGTATAACGGTAAGCTAAAGCCATTCCGGAAATTGCCCATGCCTGGCCACGGCTCCATGATGAACCACTTTCATAGCCTTGTCCGCCAGGATTACTTCTGTATTCTCCTGTTTCCGGTTCTATATCAATCATATGATTACAGGAACTATCCGGTCTCAGAATATATTTTAAAGCCATATTCGAGTGCTCAATCGCTATCTGTTTCCATGCACTCGTACCGTTTTCTTCTGCCGCCCAATATAAAAGCGGAAGATTCATTAAACAATCGACAATAGCAATTCCCTGTCTGTCTCCATTCCATGCGCGTATAAAATGACCTGCCGGGTTATATCTTCCGGCCAGGATACCAGCCGCATGAAGCCCTCTTTTTCTGGAAGCCTGATTTCCGGTAAGACGCCAGTTTGCTACGGCTGTGTGAAGCCATATAAATCCGACATCATGATCTAATTTAACAAACTCCGTTAAAGCCTCGTCCAGCCTTTCTTCAATTTGCTCTGCAGATTCTTTGAAGCACTCCTTTTCCGTTGCGTGATACATCTGCCACATCATCCCGGCAAAAAAACCGTTAGTCCAAGTGCTCAATTCCCTGACACCCATGTCGTAATAAGCTCCATTTTCCGGAACATATGGCATCATGCTTCCCAGCCGCCTGCACTCTGCCTCAAGCTTATAGGTTAATTTTTCTTCCAGATCTTGTATCCAAATCTCTGTTTGTCTGTCAAGTCCGTAATACATAGCAATTTCCTCCTATCATAATCGGGTTTTCTACTTCATAATTCTAGCATTATTTATGAGATTTGAGCCCCTGCGTATATTGCTTTCATCTATCATTTTTATCTATCATTATTTTAGAAGTGTATCATTATTTTTGGTATTATCCTGAAAAGCATCTAATGTTTTGACTTCAAAAGGGGGCCATGATATACTTAAATCAGCTTGACAGGCCCCTCTATGGGACTGTCTTTTTCATAAAATAAAGGAGAATTACCCTGTATGAGCTTTTAATCGCAGATGATGAAACCAGTTCCCGCTCGATTTTAGCCTCCTGTTTTCCATGGGAAGAACAGGGATTTCATATTTGTGGACAAATCAAAAAACATTTAAATCAGAAAAAAAGCCCATTCCACTACTCTTCATTTTTTTATCAGAAGTCTGCTGGCAAATATGCTTCTTCTTTTAATACCGCTTTTATTAGTAAGTACCTACAGCATATTCCGCACATACAAGGAGAATGATGCAGATGCCAAAGAAAGCGCATATAATACTTTAAAACGGGCTGAATCTATTTTGGGAAGCTACTATAACCATGTTGATAATGCCTGTGTATTCCTTTCTTCGAACCCAAAAGTTTCCATGAGTCTTCATAAGGCATTTAAGGAACCCAGTTTTTCTTTGGATTCACTAAGAACACTGGAAAATATTTCGCTAAGCTTTCAGAATCAGATTTATACCAATGATCTTTTAAATGCCATTTATATTTATTATACTAATGACTATGGAAGGATTTTTGCTCCTCTGAATTCAAAAATTTTGTCCTTTTCCGAAGAAAATGAAAAACGAATTCTTTCGTTATTTGACTGTGTAGGAGAAACAGATGCATGGATGGAGTTTTCTTCCACCCCATTTTTGTATACAGAATACCCTTCGGAAAATCTCCTGATTTGCCGAAAACTTTCAAAACGGGCTACTGAAATACAAAATGGTATTGTGATCTACAGTTTTCGTTCTGATCGGCTGAAAAAAGAAATGGATCAGCTTTTGACCTATCCAAATCAAAAGCTATTTCTGATTGAGCCGAGTTCAAATATCCTGTGGCCTGCCTCACAACTCCCCGCTCCTATGGTTTTCCTTTTCTGCTTCTAACCCCGCGAGCAGAAATATATTCTACTACCATACATTTAACCAGTATGTATATTCCGATTACAATTCTTGCTATAGCAGTTGCCGGTTTTCTCGCCCTGTTAAAGACAAAGCATGAATATAAATATTTAAATCAGATTATCTCTGTATTTACAGCACCGGAAACCGCCATTCATAACGTCCCCGTTTCCCGCAGCTTTCGTTCTGGTCCATTTGAATTTATACTGACGAATGTAATCAATCTCTTTATTGAACAAAACTATCTTCGCATTCAGGATTCAGAAAAAGAAGCCAGACTTCAGCTTTGGAAAATACAGGCTCTGCAGCACCAGATTAACCCGCATTTTCTTCATAATACACTTAATACTATTTATTGGGAATCTATACGTCTCACCGGAAGTGAAAATCTATGCAGCCGTATGATTTCCAATCTATCCTCTATGATGCGTTATTCCCTAGGCGATCCTCAGGAGGACGTTTTGGTTGAAGACGAACTTGAATACCTGGAAAAATATATCAGTATTATGAAACTTCGATATCCTGATCTATTTGAATACAGTACTTATGCCGATCCTGGATGCAGCAGAGCTTCCATTAAAAAAATGCTGCTGCAGCCTCTAATAGAAAATTCCATTTATCATGGATTAAGAGGAAACAGAAGCAGCGGACGTATACAAGTTTATGTTCATCAAAAACATTCTCGATTGTATTTCACAATTTATGATACAGGAAAAGGAATGACAGAAAATGAGCTGGAGGTCCTAAAAAAACGTTTAAAAAATCAGGAACACAGCATAAGCCAGCATATTGGACTTTCCAATACCAACGCACGGCTTATTCTCGCCTATGGCTCTGATTCACGGTTACAAATCACGAGCAAAGAGGGAAAATTCACGGTTGTCTGGTTCTCCATCCCTATCAATCCTTAAAAAGGGGCGGCTGCTTCCCACGATCCCTGACCGTAGGAAGCAGCCGCCCCTTTTAGAGAAACTATAACACTATATTATCATTCATTTTCTTCCTGAGACGCTGATTCTTCTGTTTTCTCCGGCTCTTCGATTGTCTCAGATTTCTTCGTTATCACCGGTTCTTCTGCTGCCTGCGGCTCTTCCACGATTTCCGGTTCCTTTCCACGGTTTAAAATCTCCATAAATTCCTCTCCGGTAATGGTCTCTTTTTCCAGAAGATACGCAGCAATTTCATTCAGCTTTCCTGCATTAGCCTTTAAAATATCCATGGCCTTTGCATACTGCTCCTTCACAATCCTGATTACTTCTTCGTCTACCATACGGGCCGTCTCTGGAGAACAGGTCATAGACGTATCCGAACTCAGATAAGGATTATTCACCGTTTCCAGCGCAACCATACCAAACTGATCACTCATGCCGTACCTGGTTACCATGGCTCTGGCAATTCTGGTCGCCTGCTCAATATCATTGGCCGCACCTGTCGTGATAGAGCCAAACATAAACTCCTCTGCCGCCCGTCCGCCGGTGAAGGTGGCTATCTTATTGAGAGCCTCCTCCTTGCTCATCAGGAACCGCTCGCCCTCGTCCACCTGCATGGTATATCCCAATGCACCAGAGGTTCTTGGAATAATGGTAATTTTGTGAACTGGCGCACTGTGGCTCTGACAGGCCGCTACCAGAGCGTGACCTACCTCATGATAAGACACAATCCGCTTCTCATCTACAGAAACGCCGGAATCCTTTTTCTGATAACCGGCAATTACGACCTCTACACTCTCCTCTAAGTCTGCCTGACTGACTACGCTGCGTCCCTGACGAACCGCCCGAAGCGCACCTTCGTTTATAATATTGGCCAGCTCTGCACCACTGGCGCCTGAGGTAGCCCGGCCAATGGCATCGAAATCCACGTTATCAGAAAGCTTAACCTGCTTTGCATGAACCTTCAGAATCGCCACACGGCCCTTCAGATCCGGCAGTTCCACAGGAATTCTCCGGTCAAAACGTCCCGGACGAAGCAAAGCCTTATCCAGAGACTCCGGACGGTTAGTGGCAGCCAGAATCACAACGCCCTTCTTGCCGTCAAAGCCATCCATCTCTGTCAGCAGCTGATTTAAGGTCTGTTCCCGCTCGTCATTGCCGGAAAATCCTCCATTGTCACGCTTCTTTCCGATGGTATCAATCTCGTCAATAAACACAATACAGGGAGCCTTCTCATTGGCCTGCTTAAACAGATCGCGAACCTTTGCCGCACCCATACCTACAAACATCTCTACAAATTCCGAACCGGAAATGGAGAAAAACGGCACATGGGCCTCTCCTGCCACAGCTCTTGCCAGTAAGGTTTTACCAGTTCCGGGAGGGCCTACCAAAAGCGCGCCCTTCGGCAGAGTTGCTCCGATATCCGCATATTTTTTCGGATTGTGAAGGAAATCCACAATCTCCTTTAAGGCCTCCTTGGCCTCCTCCTGTCCTGCCACATCCGCAAAGGTCTTTCCCGTCTCATTTTCCGCATAGATCTTGGCATTGGACTTTCCAAAGGTCATGGCATTGCCCATGCCTCCGCCCATTTTTTTCATCATTATGCGGCTGAATACCTGCCCCATCACCAGCAGCATCACAAAGGGAAGAATCCAGTTAAACAATATATTCTGCAGGGGCGATGCCTTTGTAGGAATCGGCTCTGTAAATGTAACATTTTCTGCCCGCAGACGATTCAGCAAATCCGGATCCGGCCAGGCTCCTGTCTTAAACAGCTGTACATTCTCCGCCCGCATCTGCATCTGCTCAATTAAATCAAACATGCTGCCACTTCCCTGGGCGCTGTCTGTGGGAAGCTCTGTTTCTGTCCAGAAGGTAATCTGATCATCCGTCCTGTTTACTCCCTTTACAATGCCCTGATCCAGCATATCCAGAAACTGGTCATACGTAACCTCTGTTACCTGCCGCTCGGTCAGAGAAGGAAATACCAGCACATTCAATAAAAGTAATACAATTAAAACAATACCATAATAGTATAAAATACTTTTTGGCGGCCGTTTAGGCTCATCATTTTTCATACCCATATGTTAATCTCCTTTTCCATATAACTATTCTATAAATACAATTACTTTCTGAATAGTCTAACATTAAGTATACAACAAAAGCGAGGGTAATGTAACCCTCGCTTATAAAAACTTTCTAAAGTTGGCATAAAAATTGTGTAACAGCTCCGGACGGCATTTTTCCACCGTCCAAAGCTGCTGTCCCTTGTGTTTTAGTCGGGAATTACCGGAACTGCATCTGCCGGAATCGGAGATACAAATCCATCTGCTGTCCGTTTTTCAAATTCCTCTCTTGCCTCTTTGAGAAGCTCCTCGTGATTCATCAGATCGATTGCCGCTGCTGCCAGCACCTTTCCCGCATGAACGGCTGCCTTGTGGCCAATCTCCGTTCTGTCACAGGATACATTCTGCCAGCTGTGACCGGGACAGCCATTCGGCCATGCTGCCACATGAATCTGAGCCGTGGGCGTCAGCCAGCTTACATCTCCCACATCCGTAGAACCCGGCTGAAAAGCATCTTTTTGATAAAGCGGAGCCAGAAAACCGTTCATTTTATGTCCAAAAGCCTTCTGCATATCCTTTACTGCTTCAAATGCTTCTCTGTCATTGGCTGCAGCTACTCCCGGCACCTTATCGCTTCCCGGATAGGTTGCTGCCAGCTGATCCGCATAGGCCAGCTCCTCCTCTGTATAAGAAGGAACTCCCAGCTCCCGATAATTCTCATAGAGAACCCGCTCCAGAGCAAAGTTGCTCACTGTGTCAGAAAGTCCGTCAATAAACTTCCGTTCAACGGTCGTCTCTGTCATCAAAGCTGCTCCCTCTGCAATTTTGTCTACTCTCGCCTGAAGCTCCACCGCCTCCGCTACATGATTCGAACGAACCATATAAAGCACAGACGCTGTAGGCTGAACTACATTGGGACTGCATCCGCCTGCATCTGTAATCGCATAATGGACACGAGCCTTATCACTCATGTGCTCTCTTAAAAACTGTACGCCAATATTCATCAGCTCTACTGCATCCAGGGCGCTTCGACCCTTTTCCGGGGCTCCTGCCGCATGAGAAGCTACTCCCGTAAACTTATACTGTACCTGAATACAGGAATTAGAAGATCCTGTAGCTACCTCATTCACATCCTCGGGATGCCAGGTCAACGCTGCATCCAGGGCTTTCCAGACACCGTCTCTGGCCATAAATGCCTTGGCCGCTCCTCCCTCTTCTCCAGGGCAGCCGTAAAGCACTACGGTACCAGGCTTTCCTGTCGCTTCCAGATAAGCCTTTACCCCCAAAGCAGCAGCCATAGCGCCTGCTCCCAGAAGATTGTGACCGCAGCCATGACCACAGCCGCCTGCCGTCAGTTCCTTCTTCTCCAGACTTCCGCCTTCCTGAGATAATCCGGAAAGAGCATCGTATTCTGCCAGAAATCCAATCATCGGGCGTCCCTGTCCATAGCTGGCGGAAAATGCCGTCTCAATACCGCTGATTCCCTTTTCCACCTGAAATCCTTCCTTTTCCAGCACCTCACAATAAAGAGCAGCTGACTTTACCTCCTGAAGAGAAAGCTCTGCATATTCCCAGATATGATCTGCCACATCTCCAATCAGTCCGGCCTTTTCTTCGATTGCATTTACTGCATTTTGCTTTTCCTGTGTCATTCTGTCATACCTCCATTTATCTTTTTGTCATTTTCCTGATGCCTTTGTCAATATTCCCGTCATATCCACGAGAGCAAACTGCTGCCATTCCTAAATTTCATAGGTCCATTTTCCCATGATATGAAATAAATCGCCCGGTTCCTGTATGATAAGCCGGACGATTCTTTGAACTTCTTTCTGCTATATCTTTTACAATACCTTTGCCAGAAAATCCTTCAATCGGGGGTTCTGGGGATTTTCAAAGATCTCCTTCGGTGTACCATGCTCCAGAAGCTTTCCATCTGCCATAAAGAGAACCCGGCTTCCCACCTCACGGGCAAAGCCCATTTCATGAGTAACTACCACCATCGTCATGCCCTCCTGGGCCAGTTCCTTCATAACATCAAGAACCTCACCAACCATCTCCGGATCCAGAGCGGAGGTAGGTTCGTCAAACAGCATAACCTCCGGCTCCATAGCCAGAGCACGGACAATGGCTACTCGCTGCTTCTGGCCGCCGGACAGCTGAATCGGATAGGCGTCTGCCCGATCCTTCAGTCCAACACGGTCCAAAAGGGCCAGAGCTTTTTCCTCTGCCTCTGCGCGGCTGATATTCTTTACTTTCATAGGCGCCAGAATCATATTTTCCAAAATGGTCATATGAGGGAAAAGATTAAAATGCTGGAAAACCATACCCATTTTCTGGCGCAGGCTGTCCACATCCAGCTTGACAGTCTTTCCCTCGTTATTTTTATATTTTTTCTTAGTCAGATCCACCCCGTTGAAAAGGATGGCTCCTCCTGTCGGCTCCTCCAGAAGATTCAGACTTCTGAGGAAGGTGGACTTTCCGGAACCGGAAGGACCAATGACTGCAATCACATCCCCCTTATTGATATCAACTGTCACTCCGTCCAGAGCCTTAATGGCGCCGCCCTTATACCATTTTTTTAAATCCGTAACCTGAATCAGACTATCTCTTGTCGCCATGGCTCATTCTCCTTTCAAAGTATGCAATCAGCTTAGAAGCCGGGAAGCACAGACAGAAATAAATTGCTGTAGCTACCAGGAGCGGCTCAATAATAACAAAGGTCGCGCCCTTTACTGCATTTACTGCAGACATAATGTCCTGCACACCGATGGTGTAGGTAATCGCGGATTCCTTAATAATAACAACAAACTCATTGGCAATAGCCGGAAGAATATTCTTCAGCGCCTGAGGCAGAATAATATACCGCAGGTTCTGTACCTGGGAAAGCCCCAGAGAACGGGCTGCCTCTGTCTGTCCTCCGTCAATGGACTGGATACCGGCGCGGATAATCTCGCACAGATAAGCGCCGGAGTTCATGCCCAGAGCCACAACGCCCGGGAAAAACCGGTCAAATTTAATAAATCCAAACATCTTAAAAGCCGGAAGGTCAATGATGCCGAACACACCATAATAAATAATAAATACCTGAACAACTACGGGAGTGGAACGAAGAATTTCCACATAGGCTGTTGCCAGAAATGCCAGAGGATTAAAACGGCTGACAGCTGCAAGAAAGCCTTCCTCCTTCTGATGGCCGTCCTTATCAAAGCCAAGAGCCCGGAAAGGGCGTACATTGGACATCCGCATCAGCGCCAAAACCAGCGCGATACAGAAACCAATCATTACGGTAAATAAAGAAAGCAGCACCGTAACCAGCAGTCCCTGTCTGAACAGCTCGGCATAAGGCACGATTTTGGAGAAATTACTCCATTTGATAAATTGATCCATAGTATACTCCTTTCATGGGGATCCTGACCGGCGGCAAGACTCTTTCTTACACACCAAAAGGCCGCCGGCCTTTTCCCTGTCCGGGAAAACCGGCTGCCTTCACTATCATTCTGAGTCAGCTCAGATTACTGCTGAATATTGCCCTCTGCATCCAGAAGACCTTCATACTTCTCACCAGATGCCTGCTCATTTGCCTCAGCAATGAACTTCTCCATAGTACCATCCTCCAGAGCCTTTGCAATCGAAGCATTTACTGCCTTTAACAGAGACTCATTGTCTTTGCATACACCAATTGCAGATCCTTCAGACTCATAAGGAACTTCTAATACCAGTTCCAGCTCCGGATAGTTTTTCTGATAACTTACAGCTACATCTGTCTCAATATAAGCTGCATCCATCTTTCCAGTCAGCAACTCGGAAATAATATCCGTAACCTTCGGAAGAGCAACAATATCTGCATCCGGGCTGTTTGTCTGTGCCAGATCCATCTGGATAGAACCGGTCTGTGCACCAACAGAAACCTCCGGCTTGTTTACAGCTTCAAAGCTGTTGAACTTCTCAGCATTTGCCTTGGTAGTAACCAGAGACTGTCCGCCCATGTAATACAGATCAGAGAAATCCATAATATCTGCACGCTTGGGATCCGGAGAAAGTCCTGCCATGCCCAGGTCAACAGACTTGGTGGAAAGCTCGCTTAATACGCCGTCAAAATCAACGGTAACTACCTCCAGTTCCAGTCCCAGGTCATCTGCGATGTACTGAGCCAGAGCCATATCGAAGCCGGCCAGCTGAGGAGTTCCATCCTCGCCGATTGCATAAAACTCATAGGGAGCAAAGTCCGGGCTGGTAGCCACAGTCAGCTTACCCTCGTTTACTGTTGTAACCTCAGCAGCAGCCTCTGCGGCGCTCTCTCCCTCTGCTGCAGTCTCACTTTCCTCTGCCTCTGCAGAAGTCTCAGCTGCAGTAGTTGCAGCCTCTGTTGCAGCTGCGGTAGTCTCTTTTTCTCCTCCGCCGCAGGCAGTTAAAGAAGCAGCCATAACAGATGCCATAGCAATAGCAAACATTTTCTTTTTCATAATTACATCCTCCTCATATTGCATATATTCATTTAACGTGAATATTATGCATAAATATTAACCTCTCAATAGTTATTCATTATACTCATTTTCTCAAATAAATCAAGTCTTTTTCTTTCAAAAATTCGTATTTTTTTTCGATTTTTTTGCATAAAATGCAAAAAATGCAGGAATCCTGCATTTTTCTGCACATTGCTTTTATTTTTCTTCTGTAATCGGTTCGGAAACAAACATCCGCACCAGGACCAGAGTTCCCAGCATCAAAACAAATCCTATCGGCAGACAGATCCACGGATTCTGTACAAAGCCGGCAATCACATAGGTGACAAAAGAAACTACTGCAGCCAATACCACATAAGGAAGCTGGGTCATCACATGGTTTACGTGCTCACACTGGGCTCCTGCAGAGGCCATGATAGTGGTATCGGAAATCGGAGAACAGTGATCTCCGCAGACCGCTCCTGCCATACATGCAGAAATAGAAATCGTCATCAGCTCCGGATTGTTGTTTTCAAATACAGCAACTACAATCGGAATCAGAATGCCAAAGGTTCCCCAGGAGGTACCGGTTGCAAAGGCCAGGAAGCATCCCACCACAAAAATAATTGCCGGAAGGAAGTTTAACAGAGAGCCTGCGCTGACCTTTACCAGGTTAGCCACATACACATCTGCCCCCAGACTGTCCGTCATTGCTTTCAGGGTCCATGCAAAGGTCAGAATCATAATAGCCGGAACCATAGCCTTAAATCCATCCGGGATACATCCCATACAGTCATTGAAGGTCATAACATGACGAATCTGATATAAAACAATCGTAATCACCAGAGCAAAAAAGCTGCCCAGGGTCAGTCCCAGAGATGCATCACTCTGAGAGAAGGCTGTTACAAAATCAGTTCCAGAGAAAAATCCGCCGGTATACAGCATACCGATAACACAGCACACAATCAGGGCTCCGATAGGAATGAGAAGATCCAGAACTGTTCCCTTTGCCGCCACAACCATATCGTTGGAATCCTGATAAGGACGTCCCTCTGTGGTATACAGATCTCCCTTCACTGCATTTTTCTCATGCTTTGCCATCGGTCCGAACTCTTCCTTAAGCAGAACCATTGCAATCATCATCACAATGGTTAAAATGGCATAGTAGTTGTAGGGAATGGCCCGGATAAACATAGAAAATCCATCCTCGCCCTCTACAAAGCCTGTTACTGCAGCTGCCCAGGATGAAATCGGAGCGATAATGCAGACCGGAGCTGCTGTTGCGTCAATCAGATATGCCAGCTTTGCTCTGGACACCTTAAATTTGTCTGTAACAGGACGCATTACGCTTCCTACAGTCAGACAGTTAAAATAGTCGTCAATAAAAATCACCACGCCCAGAAGAATCGTAGACAGCTGGGCTCCTACACGGCTCTTAATCCGCTTTGAGGCAAACTGACCAAAAGCAGCAGAACCGCCTGCACGGTTCATCAGGCCTACCATTGCTCCAAGAATTACCAGGAATACAAGAATTCCCACGTTGTAGCTGTCGGACAGCACACCAATCACGCCATTCTCAAACATATGGGTAACTGCCACTTCAAAATTCATTCCGGAATACAGAATAGAACCTACTAAAATTCCCACAAACAAAGAGCTGTATACCTCCTTGGTAATCAAGGCCAGCCCAATTGCCACGATCGGCGGCAGAAGCGCCCATATCGTTCCGTATGCCTCCGGAACGTACTCTGCAGCCGCCTCTTCTGCCCCGAAAGCAGCAAAGGCAAACATCAGCGTCAGAATCAGCGCTGCTGGCAGCACCATCTTCCATTTTGCATTTTTCCTCATTCCCTGCATTTGTAACCTCTCCCTTTCTTTTCTTTCTGGTAACAAACCATTCTGAATTGTTTTATTTCGAATAAAAAACACCACAAACGGCAGTTTTTTCTGAAAAGCGCGTTTGTGGTGTTTCAAATCTTTTGAAAAGTATTACTTAACAGCACAGATAGCGCTCCACGTATCGTGACAGTATGCCGCATCTTCTGCGTCATCCCAGAATCATCTGCCTGGACTGGCAAATCATCCTTCGGCGGTATCCCCTTTCCCTCAGGCGGCTGTCCTGCCTTTTTTGCCTTTGGTACTGATGAATCCCGCGCCTCTATCATGTTATCTCTGTTTCGTCTGCGGAAACAATTTATTCATTTCCGCTATTGTACCATGTCTTTCTCATAAAAGAAAGAGGGTTTTTATTTTTTCCTGTATTTTCGTGGTTTTCCATTAATTTTTATGCTTTTTTCTCAAGAATCTGTCCGAAAACCTCATCTGGATGACTGATAATATGCTGGGGATGGAAGCTTTCCAGCTCCTCCCTGTCCCGGAATCCCCAGGTAACGCCTACCGTCTGAAGACCGGCGCCCAGTCCTGTTTTCATATCTGTGTTGGTATCACCGAAATACAGGCACTCCTCCGGCTTTACTCCAAACCTGTCCAGAATCAGCTTTACACCTGCAGGATCCGGCTTTCTGGGAATTCCCGGCTGTTCTCCTGCCACATAGTCAAAGTATCCTGGCCCAAATACGGTTTCAATATTTTCTACGGTTCTGGGATGCGGCTTATTCGACAGCACTGCCGTCTTGATTCCCCGTTTTTTTAATTCCTCCAGAAGTTCGCAGATGCCGTCATAGGGATGCACCCCGTCCATGCTGTGTACCGCAAACAGCTCCAGATAAACCTTCAGACTTTCTTCATAATGCTCCAGCTGTTCATCTCCTCTGTAACGGAGCACCCGCTCCATCAAAAGCTTGTATCCATCACCTACAAACTGCCGGACATGGTCTTCATCCACTGGCTCATAGCCAAAATGCTCCAGGGTCAGATTCACCGTCAAAGTCAGGGCTTTCAGGGTATTTAGCAGCGTTCCATCCAAATCAAATATGCAGCAGCGAATCATAAGACTCTCCTCTATTCTTCTATATTTTTCTTCAGTGCTGCAAGTATTATACATCCAATTACTGAACCGATCAAGACCGCTGCCAGATATCCCAGAGGATTTCCAATCGTGGGAAGAACAAACAGTCCGCCGTGAGGCGCCCGGAGGGTGCATCCCAGAAACATGGACAAGCCCCCTGCTGCTGCAGAACCGATCACGCAGGATGGAATGACACGTAAGGGATCCTGAGCTGCAAATGGAATGACGCCTTCTGTAATAAAGGACAGTCCCATGATATAGTTGACCAGGCCAGACTGGCGTTCTTTTTCGGTAAATTTCTTTTTAAAGAAAGTGGAGCACAGGGCAATGACCAGCGGCGGAACCATTCCTCCTGCCATGACAGCTGCCATAACCTCAAAATTCCCCTCTGCCAGCTGTGCTGTGCCGAACACATAAGCTGCTTTGTTCACCGGGCCGCCCATATCTACAGACATCATACCTGCCACTACCATACCCAGAATCACGCGGCTGGTTCCTCCCATGCTGTTTAATGCATTTGTCAGGGCATCGTTGATCATACCTACATAGGGATTAATAAAGGTTGTAACGACTGCGGTAATAAAAACACCCAGTACCGGATATAAAAGCACCGGCTTAATTCCCTCCAGAGACTTAGGAAGCTTTGACAGCAGTTTTCTTAAGCCTACCAGAATATATCCTGCTGCAAAGCCTGCAAACAGCGCTCCCAGAAATCCTGCGTTTACATCTCCGCCTGCAGGATTTCCAAAGGTCATACCCATTTTTGCCACCAGACCGCCCACAAAACCTGCTGCCAGTCCAGGGCGATCTGCAATGCTCATGGCAATGTAGCCTGCTAGAACCGGAAGCATCATGCCAAAAGCCTGTTCTCCTACGGTCTTTAAATATGCTGCCAGCGGTGTATTCTTACCAAAATTTGCCGGATTCATTTCATAATCATCAAAGAGGAATGCCAGGGCAATCAGAATACCTCCGCCAATGACAAAGGGAAGCATATGGGAAACGCCGTTCATGAGATGCTTATATATCTGACGTCCCAGGCTATCACTGCTGCCAGAACCTCCCCGTTCACTTTCTCCGACACTGCCGCTGTGATGGTATACGGGAACGGTTCCGCTGACTGCCCTCTTTACCAGCTCCTCGCCATGATGAATTCCCTCTGCTACCGGAACCTGGATCAAAGGCTTTCCGTCAAAACGGGCCATTTCTACATTTTTATCTGCTGCGATAATAATACATTCTGCATTTTTGATTTCCTCTGCTGTCAGCACATTATCTGCGCCTGCAGAACCGTTTGTTTCTGCCTTTAATGGAATTCCCAGCTTTCGTCCCATATTTTCCAGGTTTTCCGCTGCCATATAAGTATGGGCAATGCCTGTGGGGCAGGCAGTTACAGCAAGAACTCGATATCCTGACTGTGGCGGCATCGGCTCTGTCCCTGCATCCTTCTGCGCTGCAGCATCCTGAGATTTTTGAGATACCTGCTCCTCCTGTTTCTTTGCATAGCGGGCATTTTCCGTATCATCAATAATCTGAAGAAACTCTTCTTTTGTCTTTGCTGCAATCAATGCATCCTTAAAACCAGGGTTCATCAGCAAGGTGGACAGCTTGGACAGTGCCTCCAGATGAGTATCCGCCTCTCCGTCCGGAGCTGCAATCATAAAAATCAAATTGGCAAGAGAACCGTCAAATGCCTCATAGTCCACTCCTTCTGGAACTGTCACTGCTGCCAGTCCCGGCTCCTTTACTGCAGCAACCTTTGCATGGGGAATGGCAATTCCTTCCCCGATGGCTGTACTTCCCAGAGCTTCTCTCGCCAAAATTCCTTCTTTGTATCCTGCTCTGTCATTGAGTCTTCCGCCCTGCTCCATCAGGCCTGTGAGGCAGTCAATAATTTCGTCCTTCGATGATGCTTTCACGCCAAGAGCAATACTCTCAGGCTTTAAAAGCTCTGTAATCTTCATTCTCATTTCCTCCGTTCAATTTTTACACAGAATTTCCATTCCCTTTTTCTGTGTTCCCTGCGCCTATCCCCTGCACACAATTCCGATCGCTCCGCTTTCTCTGAATCTTCCGCTTCCAGTCTTTTCCGGAATTGCTTCCCTCTGTACAGGCCTTTGCGCCCTTCCTCTTTCTCCAGCCCTATGCGTCCTGTTTTACAGAAAATGCCGTTCCGAATACTTCTCCCCTTTTCTTCTTTCCGAAACTTTCTGTACTCCCGCTCCAAAAGCCCTAGATCTCTTTATAAAGCTTTTGAATATATTCTCCTGACGCCAAATCATCAGAAAATGCCGTAGCGCTTCCTGCTGCCGTTCCCAGCTTCAGCGCCTCCTCATAATCTCCTGTCTTCAGATATCCGGCTATGAAACCGGCCACCATAGAATCTCCTGCTCCCACAGAATTCTTCACCTTTCCCACAGGAGGCTTTTTCTTATATATTTCACCGTTTTCCGCAATCAGAACAGCTCCGTCTCCAGCCATAGAAATCAGAACGTTTCCCGCGCCCCTTTCCTGCAGGATTCTGGCATAATGAATGATTTCTTCCTCTGATGTAAGAACTTTGCCAAACATCTCTCCCAGCTCATGGTTATTGGGCTTAATCAGGAAAGGATGGTATTGCAGCACATTCAGAAGCAAATCCTTTGTGGCATCTACCACAATCCTGATTCCTCTCCCCTCCAGACGTGCCATGATCTCCTCATAAATCCGGTCACTTATAGATGCAGGAATACTTCCTGACAAAACAAGGACATCTCCTTTTTTCAGTCTGTCCAGCTTCTCAAAAAGCTGCTGCACCTCTCCCGGCTGTATTTCTGGTCCCATTCCATTGATTTCCGTTTCCTCTTCTGCCTTCAGCTTTACATTAATCCGCGTCATGCCCTTTTCCACATGAATAAAATCCCCTGCAAAGCCAAGACCTGCCGCCCCCCGTTCAATTTCCGCTCCAGTAAAGCCTGCTACAAAGCCCAGGGCTGTATTTTCAACCCCCAAACGCGCCAGAACCGTTGATACATTGATGCCCTTGCCTCCATAAAATATATGCTCCTGTACGGTTCTGTTTACCTCACCCAGCACAAATTGATTTACCCGGACAACATAATCCAAAGCCGGATTAAACGTTACTGTGTAAATCACATGTCATACCTCCTATTTTTTATGAAATATATTTTCATTGCCTGTGATAATCATATTATGATTTTTATATTTCGTCAATATCTTTTTTCGTAAAATTATTTTTCTCGCTCATTTTCAGCAATTACTCTAAAAGCTTTCATCTTGTTTTGTCTAATTTTCACAGGTTTAAAAAGAAGTTCGCTTGCGAGCTTCTCCGCCTGCGGCGGGTCGCTTCTGCGACAAAATTCTCTTCCGCCCCATGGCGATCCTCGCGGAGCGTCTTTATGTCATAGGGCGAACTTTCCTATGACATAAAATGCGGCGTGGCAAATGCCACACCGCACAATAATTCTTATATTCTTTTTGTTTTCCTTATAACAGTCCCTGCAGAAGCAGTACCAGGATCATAACTGGAAGTACCAGGGTTACATACCACTTCATCCAGGGTGCAACCCGGATTCCTGTTCCCTGATTGGCTTCCTCCCGGTATTTTTCAAAGCCCCATCCATAACGGTTGGTACAGAATACCAGATAAATCAGAGAACCAATTGGAAGCAGCAGGTTGCTGACGATGAAATCCTCCAGATCCAGAACAACGCTTCCCTCTCCCATAGGCTGAAAACCTGAAAGCAGGTTGGGACCTAAAGCACAGGGCAGAGAAAGCAGAATAATCAGCACCAGATTGATATAAGCGGACTTCTTTCGATCAATTTCAAACAGCTCCATATCACATGCAATAATATTTTCAAACACTGCAAGCACTGTGGAAAAAGCTGCAAAGAACATAAACAGGAAGAACAGGGTTCCCCACACGCGTCCGCCTGACATGGAAATAAATACGTTGGGCAGTGTAATAAAAATCAGGCTGGGACCACTGTCCGGATTTACACCAAAGGCAAAGCAAGCTGGGAAAATAATCAATCCAGCTGTAAACGCTACAAAGGTATCAAGAATTGCCACATTTACTGCTTCTCCCAGCAGAGTATGCTCCTTCTCCAGATAGCTTCCGAAAATAGCCATCGCACCAATACCAAGACTCAGAGTAAAGAAGGACTGATTCATGGCTGCGACAATGACATTTCCAATTCCCACTTCCTTCATTTTTGCAAAATCAGGATACAGGTAGAACTTCAGACCCTCGGTACCGCCCTCCAGAGAAATACCGCGGACAGCCAGAATCACCATCAGGCACAGAAGGCACAGCATCATGTTCTTTGTGATCTTCTCAACTCCGCTCTGCAGTCCCCTGGAGCAGACAATAATTCCCATAATGACAACTACAATCATCCAGAACACATTGGTTCCAGGGCTTGCTAACATCTCACCAAAAGATGCGTTCACCATTTCTGAGGTCATTCCCGTAAACTTGCCAGTCAAAAAGCTGTAAAAATAATACATCATCCATCCGGCAACAGTGGTATAGAACATCATCAGAACATAGTTTCCAAACAGCGCAACATAGCCGTGAAGATGCCATTTGCTTCCCTTCGGCTCCAGCTGCTGATAAGCCTTAACCGGGCTTTTCCGGCTGGCGCGTCCTACTGCAAATTCCATAGAAAGAACCGGAACTCCCATAATAGCCAGAAACAGTACATAAAACAGAACAAAAGCGCCTCCGCCGTTCTGTCCTACTACATAAGGAAATCTCCATACATTTCCGATTCCAATTGCGCACCCTGCTGAAAGCAGCAAAAATCCCAGTCTTGACTTAAATGTTTCTCTTTGTTTCATTTGTAAATTCACCTACCATATTCCATTAATTTCCCGCAGCAATTCCAGAAAACCATTCTCCCTGAATTCCCGCAATTTCTGCAAAGCTTCTGCGAAAGCTCTTACATTCTTCCCATGCGTGTAATCGAAGCTGTAATCAGCTTCTTAAACAACGGAGCCACGCGATCCGCCGTCTCTTTTACCTCTTCATGACTCAAAGGCTGCTCTGACATTCCGCATCCCAGATTGGAGATACAGGAAATACCGCAGATTTTCATTCCCATGTGATTGGCCGCAACTGCTTCGCAGGCAGTACTCATTCCCACTGCATCTGCCCCTAAAATCCGGCACATCTTCACTTCCTTCGGTGTCTCATAATTGGGTCCTGTCAGCTGAATATAGGTTCCCTCCTGCAGATGGACTCCCAACTCCTCTGCCGTCTCCCTGAGAATCCGGCATAAATCATGGTTGTAAATCTGGCTCATGTCACAGAAGCGTTCTCCCAGCTCCTCAATATTCGGACCGATTAACGGCGACGGAACAAAATTGGAAATCTGATCCGTAATCATCATAAAATCTCCAACATGGAAATCATAATTGACCGCGCCGGACGCATTGGTCAAAAACAGGATCTCCGCACCCATCATTTTCATCAAACGAATGGGAAGCACTACATCTTCCATAGCATAGCCTTCATAGTAATGAACCCGTCCCTGCATAATCACTACAGGAATTTCATTTACATATCCGAATACAAAACGTCCCTTGTGTCCGCTTACGGTTGATACGGGAAATCCTTCAATATCATGATAATCCAGAAAAGCTTCTGCCTGAATCTCATCTGCATAATCACCTAACCCGGAACCCAGCACCAGGGCTACCTTGGGTCGAAAGGGAATTCTGTCCTGAATACTCTGATAACAGGCTGTCAGTCTCTCATAGGCTTTTGTCATTCTTATCCTCCTCCTTTTTATACTATCCTATATCTTACCTGCTTCCTGCGATTTTATCAATCTGAAAATGAATTTCTCATGATTTTCTTTTTGTTTTTTTCTCCGCAGCAAAGACCCAGACGGAAGAATCCGACAGATTTTCTATATACCGATATCCCATCCAGTCAAAATTCTTTATCTGCTCCGGAGCTGTCACCTGATTTTCAGCCATATACCGAACCATAGCTCCTCTGGCCATCTTGGCTGCAGTGGCTTTGACCTTTACTCCTGGCATTTTTTGCCCGCAGCTTCCCTCCTCCTGTTCTCCAAAAACGCAGGTAATCATGCTTACCTCTTTTGTCAGCCAGGGTTCTATGGCTTTGCTGTATTCTTTGGATGCCAGGTTGATAATCGTATCTCCCGGTCTTGCTAAAATCCGGTATAAATTATCTCCCCAATATTCATACAGCGTCTTCCACTGCCATTTCATTTTTGCCTGCATTTCCAGGCGATAGGGAACAACACCGTCAAAGGCCCGTAAAATCCCGTAGAATCCTGACAGAATATAAAGATGATTCTTCAGATATTCCAACGAATTCTGATCCATTACACCGGGAGCCATAGTCTGATACTGAATTCCTTCATACGCAATCACCGCCGGTGTCAGCCTATTCCGAAGATTCATGTTTTTCAGACGTTCTGTATTTTCCTGGACAAGCTTATCATTGCACTTCCAGATCTCCTTTAAAGCTTCCGGCTCCAGACTCTGAAGATACTCCATAATCTGCTCTGTCTGTTCCAGCAGTAGCGGCAAGGATACCTCTTCTGGAAAATCATCGTCGATTCTCATTTTTTTCGCCGGTGAGATCATTATTTTCAGCATTTTTTCTCTTTTCCTCTCTAAACAGAAAATCCTCGAGCTGTTTAATATTTTTTCACATGGAAAACGGCAACCGTTCTCGGCTTCATAACAAAGCTTCCCTCAATCCGCCGCTCCTCATGCTCTTCGTAAAAATATCTTCCATTCTCATCTCCATAAGTATTGACGCTGAGATACCAGTAGCCTGCCCGGTTTGTTTTCGGAAGTGTAATTTCCACATCCTCCCAGTAAGTATTAATGGCAAGATAAACAACGTCATCCTGGCCTTTTTCTTTATCATAGCCTGCAAAGCTGGTGGCAAATACTCTGGTGTCCCGTGGAATATTTACCCGATCTGCATTGACATCATGGGCGTGAAGCGCATCCATACCGCAGACTGCCCGCGGAAGTTCCTTACGGATGACCGGATGACGGAACCGGTACGCAATCATGAACTTAAAGAATTCAAACAGATCCCGATTTTTCTCCAGATAGGTCCAATCCAGCCAGGATAATTCATTATCCTGGCAATATCCGTTGTTATTTCCAAACTGCGTATTTCCAAATTCATCGCCGGCCAGGAACATTGGAGTTCCCCGGCTGCACATCAAAACTGCACAGGCATTGCGAATCATACGGAACCGAAGTTTTAAAACCTCCGGATCCTGAGTTTCTCCCTCCGCACCGCAGTTCCAGCTCCGGTTGTCATTGGCTCCATCTGTATTGTCCCATCCATTATTTTCATTATGTTTTTGATTATAAGAATAGAGATCGTACAGGGTAAAGCCATCATGGCAGGTAATAAAATTCACGCAGGAATTGTATCCGGCATAATTTCCATGAGAGTTGCCTTCCCCGTACAGGTCACTGGAACCGGCTACGCTCCAGGCAGCCTCCCAGGCAAGCCAGCAGTCTCCCTTCAGATACCCTCTGATCGCATCCCGGTATCTTCCGTTCCACTCAGCCCACCGCTTTCCGGCGGGAAAGCTTCCTACCTGATACATACCGCCTGCATCCCAGGCCTCTGCAATCAGTTTTACATTGCTTAAAATCGGATCATAGGTTAAGGTCTGAAGCAGCGGCGGATTGTTCATGGGAGAACCGTCCTCGCTTCGTCCCAGAATACTGGCCAAATCAAAGCGGAAGCCGTCTACCCGGTAGCTGATGGTCCAGTAGCGGAGACAATCTGCAATCATCTGACGGACAATAGGATTGTTGCAGTTCAGAGTATTTCCGCAGCCGCTGAAATTATAATAGTTGCCATCCGGTGTCAGCATATAATACTCATTGTTATCCAATCCCTTAAAGCAGAATGACGGTCCCAGTTCATTTCCTTCTGCTGTATGATTAAATACTACATCCAGAATAACCTCAATGCCATTGTCATGAAGACTTTTTATCAGCTCCTTCAGTTCCGTTCCCTCATGATTGTATTCCTCCGCTGCCGTATAGCTGCTGTTTGGTGCAAAAAAACCAACTGTATTGTATCCCCAGTAATCCAGAAGAGTTTTTCCATTTACCTCTCTGGCATTCATAGTTTCATCAAACTCAAAAATAGGCATCAGCTCTACTGCATTGATTCCCAGCTCCTTCAGGTAGGGGATTTTCTCCTTCAGTCCGGCAAAGGTTCCCTTCTGACGCACACCAGAGGAAGGATGCTTTGTAAATCCACGTACATGCAGTTCGTAAATTACCAGCTCGTTCAGTTCCTTTTTTGACTGCGGCATGGTTCCCCAGTCAAATACATCCTTTACAACCCTTGCATGATAATGTTCCTGACTCTGAGAGCCCCAGGTACCCTGCCCTGTTACTGCTCTTGCATAGGGATCCAGCAAAATATTTTTTTTATCGAACAGCAGTCCCTTTTCTGGATCATAAGGTCCATCAATCCGATAAGCATATTCGAACTCCTCTACCTCCAGTCCGAAAACCATCATGGAATATACATCACCGATTTTGTACTCCTCTGGAAACTGCAGGACGGCATAGGGTTCTTCCGCTCCCTTTCGAAACAGCAGAAGCTCGCAGGAGGTTCCTCCGTGGG
This sequence comes from Lachnoclostridium sp. Marseille-P6806, assembly GCF_964238185.1. Lineage (NCBI taxonomy): Bacteria > Bacillati > Bacillota > Clostridia > Lachnospirales > Lachnospiraceae > Lachnoclostridium > Lachnoclostridium sp. Marseille-P6806. The sequence goes on along the minus strand of NZ_CAXSLG010000008.1, from coordinate 374 downwards.
TATGAATGGTAAAATTGACTCCGCTGGGAAGCGGCATGGCTCCAAAAACATCAAACAGTCCTGGCCTTACCGGAAATCCTTCAATTTCCCCCAGGGGAGAAACAGACACGGAATAATCTAACATAAAATTCTGATTACATGTTTTCACAATGTGACTCCTTCTTCGTTTTGTATTTTCACTTCCTTATAAACTTTATTTTCTTAATTTTATTTTTTAACTATATCATATTGACGGCAACATTGCCACAAAAACAAAAACAGCGGAAGTCTTGATTTACAAAGACTTCCGCTGCAAATAAAAGAGCGCGAGACGGGACTCGAACCCGCGACCCCGACCTTGGCAAGGTCGTACTCCACCAACTGAGCCACTCGCG